>SHLU01000067.1 GCA_004282995.1 Sphingomonadaceae bacterium | reverse complement strand
TCGAATACTGGTCCTTGGCCAAGGCCAAGTCGGACGACCACGATACGGGTTTCGGTTACATCGAGACGCCGCTCCTGACCGGGCGCAAGAGAAGTGGAATCCCGCCAGAAGACTTCCTGCCCGAGGCGCTGCGGTTCCTCGATGACGCGCTCTCGCGCTGGATCCTGGGCGATGAACCCTTCACCGCCGAGGTGCAGCCCGATGCGAAGCGGTACGACACCTATGACCAACTCATGCGGTTGCAGGAATGGTATCCGCCTGATCCTGGGGGGAAGGCATCATGAGCGGCAAGATGTTGGTCCATCCTTTGCAAGGTGAACAGGCCGAAGCTGTCGATCCCGGCGCCAGCGTCTGGCTCTCGGCCAGCGCCGGGACGGGCAAGACGCAGGTACTGTCGGCGCGCGTCCTCCGCCTGCTCTTGCAGGAAGGTGTCGGGCCTGAAAGCCTGCTGTGCCTGACCTTCACCAAGGCCGGCGCCGCCGAGATGGCAACTCGTGTCCACCAGGTCCTGGCGCGTTGGGTTCGCCTAGATGCAGCCAATCTCGCGCAGGATCTGAAGGCCATAGGGGCGCGGCACGATCCCGCCACTCAGGCGCGCGCGCGGACTTTGTTTGCCAAGGTTCTCGATTGTCCGGGTGGGGGCCTGCGGATCGACACGATCCATGCCTTCTCGCAATGGCTGCTGGCGGCATTTCCCCAGGAAGCGGGTCTGTTACCGGGCACTCGGGCGCTCGACGATCGCGAGCGGGCACTGCTGGCGCGCGAAGTCCTGTCTGAACTGGTAGCCAATGCCACTCAGTACGACCGGGACGCGCTTGCCATGCTCTCGATCCGCCACGCGCCCGATGGCGCGCGAGCCTGGCTGATGCGCTGCGCCGAGGCGATCGACCTGTGGACCGGACCAAATGGCTGGCAGCCTCCGATGCGCGAACGGGTCTTGCAGCTGCTCGGCCTGCCATCGGATTGCGATGAGGAGCAGGTCGCCGCCGGTTGCAACGATGCAACCTTCGACATTGCCGCGCTGCACCAGTGCCGCGCCTCTTACGGCGAATGGAAAGCCAAGAGCGGAAGTGAGGCAGTTGCAGCCGCCGAGCGGTGGCTGGGCCTCGATCCGCACGACCGGCTTCGGGAAATCGATCGACTGAGGGAAGCGTTCTTTTTCAAGAACGGCAAACCCAGATTACCAAAGAACACCGATGATGCTTTTGCATCGGCACATGCGCGCATCGACGAGTTGCTGTCGAAATTAAAGACGCAGATGGCACTGCTTGCGCTGGCTGAATACCTTGAGCCAGCATTGACCCTCGGGCGCAAGTTCGCGCTCGCATGGCATGAGCGCAAGCAGCGTGACGGCCTGATCGATTTCGACGACCAGATCCGCCACGCGGCGCGGCTTCTTCGCGACGAGGGACTTGGGCGCTGGATTGCCTACAAGCTCGATCGACAATTCGATCATGTCCTGGTCGATGAAGCGCAGGACACCAATGAGGCGCAGTGGGACATCATTCGCGCGCTGACGAGCGAGTTCTTCACCGGACTCGGGCAACGCGATGCGAAGTTGCGCACGATCTTCGTGGTCGGCGATTACAAGCAGGCCATTTTCGGGTTCCAGGGAACCAGCCCGCAAAACTTTGCACGCCAGAAGGAAGTTTACCGGAAGGAAATCGAGACTGCGATCACGAATGCCCGGCAGCTCGCAGACGAAACCCGTTCGGTGCCGCTGGTCAATTTGCGCGAACTTCAGGTATTGGGGCTGGGCCGCAGCTACCGAACAGCGCAGGACGTTCTCGATTTTGTTGACCGGGCCATTGCTGCCATCGGGGCCGAGGCTATTGGCCTTGATACGCCGCCCGAACCGCATATCGGTGACGCGCATCGGCCCGGACTGGTCGGTATGTGGCAGCCGGTTGTAGCGGCACCATCAGAAGACGATACAGGTGATGACAGCTGGCTAGGCGGTCCGGAACGGGCGATGGCAGACCGGATTGCCGCGCAGGTCAGGGAATGGCTCGACCCAAAGGGTCTGGGGCATCCGCTTGCAAAAGGGGAACACCGCCGCGCGGAAGCCGGCGACATCATGATATTGGTTCGCAAGCGCAAGGAATTGGCCGGTTTGATAGTCGCGCGCTTGCACGCCGCAGGTGTCCCGGTCGCAGGGGTCGATCGGTTACGGTTGGGCGCACCGCTGGCAGTAAAAGATCTGATGGCGGCGCTGCGCTTTGCCGCACAGCCGCTTGATGATCTCAGCCTCGCCAGCCTGCTCGTCTCGCCCCTCGGCGAATGGTCTCAGGATGACTTGCTCGAATATGGTTATCGTGAGACGAGTGTACGGCTGTGGGACCATCTGCGCCGGTCCGACAAGCCATTCGCCCAGACCACGGTCGCAAAACTCCGTCTCCTGTTGGAGCGGGTCGATTTCGAGCCGCCCGAATCGATGTTGCACTGGATCCTGACGGGACCTTGGCAGGGTCGGCGCAAGCTGGTCGCGCGGCTTGGCCATGAGGCGAACGATCCGATTGATGAGTTGGTCAATGCGGCTTTCGCCTATTCATCTGTCGCCACGGCCAGTTTGCAGGGTTTCATTCAGTGGTTTGATGCCGGAGACGGCGAGTTGAAGCGCGAGCAGGGTGGTGATGACGGGTTGGTCCGTGTGATGACGGTGCATGGATCGAAGGGTTTGCAAGCGCCAATCGTTATCCTGGCCGACGCCACCGGCAATCCTGACCGCACGCGCGCAAGCGATCTGAAAGTGACTGAAGAAACCTCTGGTCAGCCGGTGCCCCTACCAACCATCCCGACGGATGAGCGGCATGGTCCGGTTGCTGCTGCGCAGGAAGAGCTCAAGCGGCTCGAAAGGCAGGAACATTGGCGCTTGCTATATGTCGCCATGACGCGAGCTGAAGAAGCACTCTACATCGGTGGGGCGCTCGGGATGAATGAGAAAGACCCTGCGGAGGACAGCTGGTACGCCAGGCTCGCCCCGCTGTTCACGGACGCGGAACTGGCCGATCCGGTCTGGGGGGCGAGGAGGGAAATTGGCCGCCTGCCGGATCCTGTGGTTCCCAGTGCTGACACTGCCCGTACCGAGGAGACGACCAGGCTACCGAAATGGGCGCAGACTCCAGTCGGCCCGGAACCACGGCCGCCGCGGCCGCTCGCACCCAGTTCGGCAGGAGAAGATCGCAGCGCGAAACCCCCGCTCCCATCGGAGCAGGGGGCAATAGCGGCTCGGCGGGGCGTGCTGATCCACAAATTGCTCGAGCGAATGCCTGAGGTGGAGCACGATTTGCGCAAGGTTGCAGCATCGCAATGGCTGGAGCGCCATGCGAAAGACCTTGATTCCGCCGAGCGCGAAGAAATCCTCGTCAGCACAATCGCCGT
Organism: Sphingomonadaceae bacterium; assembly: GCA_004282995.1. GTDB lineage: Bacteria > Pseudomonadota > Alphaproteobacteria > Sphingomonadales > Sphingomonadaceae > Parerythrobacter. The sequence goes on along the minus strand of SHLU01000067.1, from coordinate 6,847 downwards.
GCTCGACCACTCCGAATTTGCCGCGATTTTTGGCCGGGACGCACTTGCCGAGGTGCCATTGGCGGCCACGGTCGGAGGACAGGTCATCGCCGGCACGGCGGACCGGTTGCTGGTCTGTCCTACCGAAGTCACGGTGGTGGATTTCAAAACCACGCGCCGCCCGCCCGACAGTCTGGATGCCATTCCCGATAGCGTTGTGCGCCAGATGGCTGCCTATGTCGCCGCACTCGAACGCATCTATCCGGAACGCAGCGTGAAGGCGGCAGTTCTCTATACACACACGCCCGACATCTTTGCGCTGCCCGATGACCTTCTTGCTCCGCACAAAGCCGCGTTGCAAAGCTAGCAGCAAAGCTTGGCCGGCACCCCTTTGACCAGGCGGTTCGACTGCCTAGATTAAACGCAACAACAGGAGATATATTTGATGGCCACCGTGAACATTACCGACAGCAGCTGGCAAAGCGACGTGCTGGAAGCCGACAAGCCCGTCCTGGTCGATTTCTGGGCCGACTGGTGCGGTCCGTGCAAGCAGATTGCCCCGGCGCTCGAAGAGATCAGCGATGAACTGTCTGACAAGGTTACCATCGCCAAGCTCGACATCATGGCGAACACCGATACCCCGAGCAAGCTTGGGGTGCGCGGCATTCCTTATCTCGCTCTCTACAAGGGCGGCGAGAAAGTCGCTGAAATGACAGGCGCTGCGCCAAAGAACCAGCTCAAGCAGTGGCTCGAACAGCAGCTTTAATCTGTATCGGCGGCTATAGCCGGGCTGTCAGCCGCTCGACAAAATCGTTCCAAATTGCCTGTGACGACGCACCGACCAGCCCCGGTGCGTCGCCATCGTCTACGCGATAGGCGCTGCCATCGTACCGCGCGGCCATGCCGCCCGCCTCGTTAAGCCACAGTACCCCGGCGGCGTGGTCCCAAGGTAGAGTGCGCTGGAATGTGGAAACATCGTTCTGTCCCAGCGCGAGGCGTGGATATTGCTCGGCTGCGCAGCGCGGGATCTCTACGAGGTCATATGCAGGTGCAATGACGCGCTCGACCACTGTTTTTTGTTCGGCACTCAGGAAAAGTTTCGAAATGGCGGCGACGGGTTTTTCCCCCCCGGTGGATCGGGCTGTAACACGCTCCTGATTTATCATGGCCCCTTTGCCGCGATGGGCGCTGCAAAAACGGCCGCTGAGGCAATCGAAAATCCAGCCCGACCGGCAGACCCCATCCGATGCCTGCGCCAGCAAGATCCCGAATGGTGGTTTGCCACTGGCGAAATTATGCGTGCCGTCGATGGGATCAATGATCCAGCAATCGCTGGACAAGGCATCCAGTACGCCTGGATCGGCAAAGGCGCCTTCTTCGCCCACGATCGAGAGGCCGGGTTCCAGTCGCGTCAGCTCCTCGTAGATGGCATCTTCGGCTTCGCGGTCGGCTATGGTGACCAGGTCGTCCGGGGCTTTCTCGACGATGTCGCTCCTCGACAGATTGCGATAGCGCGGCAGGATAATGCTGTCAGTCACCCGCTCCATCAAGGCGCGGATGCGGCGATCGAGGGTGTTGCCGGTCATGCGAATCAGGAGCGGTAGTCGGCGTTGATTTCAATGTAACCGTGGGTAAGGTCGCAGGTCCAAACGACGGCGCGTCCCGCTCCGATACCGAGGTCAACTTCGACGAAGATTTCTTCCCCCTTGAGATGTTCGGCCAAGGGGCGTTCGTCGAAATCGGCCAGCGGCTGCCCGTTGCGCGCCGCCCAGTGCCCTCCGAACCCGATAGACAGCTTGTCGCGGTCGGCCGGTTCGCCGGCCTTGCCGACCGCCATAACTACCCGACCCCAATTGGCGTCTTCACCGGCAATCGCGGTCTTCACCAGCGGCGAATTGGCAATCGCAAGGGCGATCCGCCGGGCGCTATTGTCCGAGGCGGCCCCGGCAACCCTGATTTCAATGAACTTGCTTGCCCCTTCGCCGTCGCGCACGACCAGTTGCGCGAGCTGTCGGCAAACGTCCTCCAGCGCCGCGAAGAAGGCGTCCGCGCCCGGATCTTCGAATGTGGTCAGGACCGGATGGTCTGCCCTGCCGGTGGCAAAGGCCAGGACGGTGTCGCTTGTCGAGGTGTCGCCATCAACGGTGATACAGGAGAATGTCCGGGCGTTGGCGCGTTCGAGCATTTGCTGCAGCAGGCCGGGCGCGATAGCTGAATCGGTGAAGATGTAGCCGAGCATGGTCGCCATGTCGGGCGCGATCATGCCGCTACCCTTGATGATACCGCACAGTTCGATGCGCTTTCCGCCAATCTTGGCCGAGGCACGGGCTGCCTTGGGAAAGGTATCGGTGGTGCCGATAGCATGGGTGGCTGCTTCCCAGGAGCAAGGGGCGGCCTCGAAGGCAGCATCAAGTCCGGCATTGGCGATGTCGACCGGGAGGGGCACCCCGATGACGCCAGTCGAGGACACGAATACCTGCTCAGTCGGACAGTTGAAGTGTTGCGCGACCTTGGCAATGATCCGTTCGACGGCCTCGCGCCCGCGATACCCGGTGAAAGCGTTGGAATTGCCAGCATTGACCACCAGCGCCCGGGCTAAACCTTGAGCTACTGATGCGCGGCCGATTTCGACTTCGCTCGAGGCACAGGCGCTTTGGGTGAAAACACCTGCGACACTGGTGCCTTCGTCCAGTTCGACCAAGGTCAGGTCGGCGCGGTCCCAATCCTTGTACCCGGCGCGCACGCTACGCAGGGTCATGCCTGCAATTTCCGGCATTTCGGGGAAAGGCCGGGCGAGGGGTGAAGGGGCGAGTTCCATAGAGTGGCGCGCATAAGTGCAAACGCGCTTCCTCGCAACTGGACGCAGCGCGCTTTAATGCCTATCTGGGCCGCCTATGCGTCGCCAATTGTTGACCCTGCTTGCGCTCCTGACCGGACTTGCCGCCATCGGCACGCCGGCCAATGCGGCCATGGGCGAGGTGTTCGGGGCGCAGGTCCAGTCGGGCTCGCAGAGCAGCGGTGAGGAACGCGGAGCGGAAATTCGCCAGCGCAAGAGTGTCGAGCACAGCCCGGCGCGATGCGGCACAATTGTGGAGCGCGCCCCGCGGCGGCAGACCGCAGTGCATCTGCCGACAGTCATGCTCGGCAGCGATATTTCGCTCGAATAGCTTCGCAGCTCATATATTCCGACTTTTGATCGCTCTCGCGCCAGTTGCGGGGGCGCTGATCCCATTACATTTGCGTCAGGCACTCTCCCATGCTCAATAATCTTATGAAATCGGTCTTCGGCTCGTCGAATGACCGCTACGTCAAGTCGATCGGCAAGGTCGTCGACCAGATCAATGCACTGGAAGACCAGATCAAGGCGCTTTCGGACGCGGAACTGCAGGCTCAGACCCAGAAATTCCGTGAACAGATCGCCGCCGGTGCTTCGCTCGATGATATCCTGCCCGAGGCTTTCGCCACCGTGCGCGAAGCCTCCGTCCGAGTGCTGGGCATGCGGCACTTCGACGTCCAGCTTGTTGGCGGCGTGGTTCTCCATCGCGGCGAGATTGCCGAGATGAAGACGGGCGAGGGCAAGACGCTGGTGGCGACGCTGGCGACCTATCTCAATGCGATCGAGGGCAAGGGTGTCCACGTCGTCACCGTCAACGATTATCTCGCGCGCCGCGACGCTGACTGGATGGGCCAGCTCTACAACTGGCTCGGCCTCTCGGTCGGTGTTGCAGTCCCCAATATGAACGAGATGCAGAAGCGCGACGCCTATAATGCGGACATTACCTACGGCACGAACAACGAATTCGGCTTCGATTATCTGCGCGACAATATGAAGCACGAGCGCCGCGCCATGGCACAACGGCCCTTCAATTTCGCAATTGTTGACGAGGTCGACTCGATCCTGATCGACGAAGCGCGCACACCGCTAATCATCTCTGGCCCCACCGAGGACAAGACGGACCTTTACGTGACCGTCGACGAGGTCGTGAAGCGGGTCGATCCCGAATGGTACGAGGCCGACGAAAAGACCAAGAACATCAATTGGACCGAGGACGGCAACGAGAAGATCGAGCAACTGCTCAAGGACGCCGGCCTGCTTGAAACCGATAATCTCTACGACGTCGAGAACACCCAGGTCGTCCATCACCTGGACCAGGCCCTCAAGGCCAATATCATGTTCAAGCGTGATACCGATTACATCGTGAAGGACGACAAGGTTGTCATCATCGATGAATTTACCGGCCGCATGATGGATGGCCGGCGCTGGTCCAACGGTTTGCACCAGGCTGTCGAAGCCAAGGAAGGCGTCAAGATCGAGCCCGAGAACCAGACCCTGGCCTCGATTACCTTCCAGAACTATTTCCGCATGTATCCCAAGCTCTCGGGCATGACCGGCACCGCCTCGACCGAGGCGGCCGAATTCTGGGACATCTACAAGATGAACGTGGTCGAGATTCCGACCAATGTTCCGGTCCAGCGGATCGACGAGGAGGACGAGTTCTACAAGAACACGCTCGACAAGTTCGGTGCCATTGCCAAGGCGATCAAGGAAAAGAACGAAATCGGCCAGCCGGTGCTGGTCGGCACGGTCTCGATCGAGAAATCCGAGCTGCTCAGCCAGTTCCTCGAAAAGGAAGGCGTCAAGCACGCGGTCCTCAACGCACGCTTCCACGAAAGCGAGGCGCATATCGTGGCGCAGGCCGGTCGCCTGGGCGCGGTGACCATCGCCACCAACATGGCTGGTCGCGGCACTGACATTCAGCTCGGCGGCAACATCGAGTTTCGCATCAATGACGAACTCTCTGACATGGAAGATGGGCCCGAACGGGATGCAGCGGTTGAACGAATCACAGCCGAAGTGGAGGCCGAGCGGCAGAAGGTTAAGGAAGCTGGCGGGCTATTCGTCCTCGGTACGGAGCGCCACGAAAGCCGCCGCATCGACAACCAGCTGCGCGGCCGGTCGGGGCGTCAGGGCGATCCCGGCCTGAGCCGTTTCTACCTCTGCCTCGAAGACGATTTGCTGCGTATCTTCGGGCCCGACACGCTGTTTGCGCGGATGATGAATTCCAACCTCGAAGACGGCGAAGCCATCGGGTCGAAGTGGCTCTCCAAAGCAATCGAGACTGCCCAGAAGAAGGTCGAGGCACGCAATTACGACGTGCGCAAGCAGGTCGTCGAATTCGATGACGTGATGAACGACCAGCGCAAGGTTATCTACGAACAGCGCGCGGAGATTATGGACAGCGAAGCGGTTGACGATGTCGTGGTCGATATGCGCCATGACACTATCAATGCACTCGTTACCCAGTCCTGCCCGCCGGGATCTTACCCCGAACAATGGGATGTTGCTGGTCTGAAGGAGCGGGTCGAGGAAGTCCTCGGCATGACTCCGCCGATCGATCAGTGGATGGAAGAAGACTCGATCGAGCCTGAAGTATTCGAGGAGCGGATCCGGACCGAAGCCGACGCCCAGATGGATGCCAAGATCGCCGCCACGGATCCGGCGGTGTGGCGCCGGGTCGAGAAGGGTATCCTGCTGGACCGGCTCGACCACCACTGGAAAGAACACCTCGCCACGCTCGATGCGCTGCGTCAGGTGGTTTTCCTGCGTGCTTACGCGCAAAAGCAGCCTATCAACGAGTACAAGCAGGAAGCTTTTGGCCTGTTCGAGAGTATGCTCGACAAGCTGCGTGAGGATATCACCTCGATCCTGATTAAGAGCGAGTTGCGCATGGCTCCGCCTCAATCGCAGGCCGAGGTACCTGACTTGCCGGATTTCCTGACCGGCCATATCGATCCGCTGACCGGCCTCGACAATTCGAACGATGGCGACGGCTCAACCGGGCGAGCCGAATTGTTCGGAGCGCTGGCTGGTTCCTCGCGTGCGGCCTTCGGGCCGGGCGGTGCCGCCGGTCCGGCCGACAATCCCTATGCCAATCAGGAAATCAGCCGCAATGCGCCGTGCCCATGCGGTTCCGGAAACAAGTACAAGCACTGCCACGGAGCATCGGGCTGATTCCGGCCCTTTAGCAGGGTTGCGAGATGGGCATTTTCGCTCTCGCGGCCGCATTCGCCTTTACCGCACTGCTCTATGCCAGTGTCGGGTTCGGCGGCGGATCGACTTACAGCGCGCTGCTGGCGCTGGCCGGGTTCGATTACCGCCTGCTCCCGGTGCTATCGCTGGTGTGCAACAACGCGGTGGTTGCGGGCAGTAGCATCCGTTTCGGACGGGCCGGGGTAACTCCTTGGCGCGGAGCAATATTGCTTACGGCCATAGCCGCCCCGGCGGCCCTGCTGGGCGGCCTCACCCCGATAGCCGAGGGGACATTCTTCACGCTGCTCGGAGCTAGCCTGGTGCTGGCAGGTTTGGCGCTGTTCCTCCCGCAAAGCGCTGGGGAGGGGACCAGCACGCATTGGGCGAGGGCGATACCTTTCGTGGCGGCACCGATCGGCTATCTGTCAGGTCTCGTCGGGATTGGCGGCGGGATATTCCTCGCGCCGCTGCTTCATCTCACCCGCTGGAACGATGCGCGCGGCATTGCAGCCACCGCGAGTCTTTTCATCCTGGTCAATTCGCTGTTCGGGCTGGCCGGGCAATTGCTCAAGAATGGGCCGGACACGCTCGGTTCGGCGGTGACTTTCGGACTGCCATTGATGATCGCGGTGGTAATCGGCGGGCAGATCGGCAGCCTGTTGGCGCTCAAGGTCCTGCCTGCGCGGATCATCCGCTGGATGACTGCAGCGCTCACGATCTGGGTGGGATCGCGGCTGCTTTTAGGGCTTTAGGAAAAAATGGCTCCCCGAGTTGGATTCGAACCAACGACCAAGTGATTAACAGTCACCTACTCTACCGCTGAGCTATCGGGGAGCA
>SHLU01000066.1 GCA_004282995.1 Sphingomonadaceae bacterium | reverse complement strand
GCTGGTGCGCCGCTGGCGCCTGTGTCCGAAGTCGAGGCGCGCCTGATCGTGGCGCGGGGCATCGTTGGCGGCGACGCGGTGAGCGACGCAACCGGATATGATGCCGAGGATGTGCCATTCGACTTCCGTCGCCCGGTCGACGTCTGGCGGGTGGTGCTGGAGGACGATACCTACGTCTACGTCAACCGCGATACCGGTGCGATCGAGGCCGTGCGCACGCCGTGGTGGCGATTCTTTGACATATTGTTCGGCCTGCACGTCATGGATCTCGACACGCGCGAGCCCGGCCCCAATCCGTGGATCCTGGTGTTCTCTACCCTCGCCATCATCGGCGCTGTGCTGGGCTGCACCCTGATGTTCCGTCGCCGCAAGGCACGGGTGAAGGTGCCGAAGGCCGGAGTCACCGCCTGACATGGCCACCCCGGCCCCAGCCAAGGTGATCAAGGACGCCGCGAAAGACGTAGCGCAGGACGTTACGCCCGATATTGTCGATGCGCAGGTCATCTTGACCCCGTTGCTCGACGCGCTGGATATCGTCGGGGTCGCCGTCTTTGCCCTGTCCGGCGCGCTTATTGCGGCCAAGGAGCGCCAGACATTTGTCACGCTCGCCTTTTTCGCTTTGCTGACCGGCGTCGGCGGCGGGTCGGTGCGTGACCTGCTGATCGGGGCACCGGTATTCTGGATGACCGACCCATGGGTGGCCGCGGCTTGTTTGCTGGTAGCTCTGGCGGTGTGGTTCACCCCCACGCGCTGGTGGGACGGCAAACTGCTCGATTATGCCGACGGCGTCGGCCTGACAGCCTATGCCGTGCTCGGCAGCGCCAAGGCACTGAGTTACGGCATACCGCCGGTTCCGGCGATGGTAATGGGCGTGGTGACGGGCACGGTCGGCGGGATCATTCGTGACGTGATCGCGGGCCGTCCATCAATCCTGATGCGGCCCGAACTCTACGTCACCGCAGCGGCGCTATCAGCCAGCCTGTGCGTCATTGGAAGCGTACTCGAAGGACCACGGCTGCTGGTCTGGACGGGTGCGGCGCTGGCCGGATTGGCCCTGCGCGGTGCTGCAATCCATTACAACCTGTCGCTGCCGCCCTATCACGAGCGAAGGGCTGCGACCGACGCCGAAGCGCAGCAACCCGACTAGCCGCCGAAATCGTCGTCCAGATCGTCACCGGGCATCGGCCCGCCGGGATAGGAAGGTTGGCCACTTTGTCCCGGTGCAGAGCGTTCGGCCGGAGGTGCATAGCTTCCTCGCTGGTCCTGTCGCGCCTGGGAATAGGCTTCGTCCGACCACTGTCGGTCATCGTCTTCACCTACGCCGGAATAGAAACTCTGGTCGGAACCGGAATAACCGCGCGAATAATCGACTCCGCGGATTCGCCCATCACTCCCGACATTGCAGGTAAAGCCATTACCGTCGAACAACCGTCCGCTCACCGTCCACCCATTGCCGGTGCGCGTTACGGCATCGACGCTGTCAACGCGGATATCCCGGGCGATGGCACGGGTGCAGCTATCAACCGCGCGGTCGATTGCTGACGACTGGTTCGTCTGCCGATAGTCGGTGCGGTAACGGCGGTCCTCATACCGGCGGTTGTCGTAGCGGCGGTCGTCGTACCGATCGCGGCGCTCGGCGTTTCTGGCGGCGCTGGCGATGGCAGCGATGCCGCCCAGGATCACCACGCCGGCAATGACATCACCAGCATCGACTCGGTGGCGGCGATAGCGGTAACGGCGATGACGTTCATATTCGTCGGCCTCGCTGGCATAGCCGGTCTCGGCATAATTGCTCATGCTACCCTGGCCACCCTGTGGGAGATCGGCGGCAACAGCAGGGGATCCGGCCATAGACAAGCTGGCAACCAGCGCGAGACCGGAACCGGTCCTGGATAATCTACTCATGGGTCGCCCTCTCTGACCTGAAAAGGATTCATCAAAAACGTAAACTACATGAACCAGGCTACATTGCCCATGGCTGAACCTGCCTCTCGGGCCGGTTCGCCTCACACACACGAACGCCCCCGAACCAGCAGGCTCGGAGGCGCCGGGAGAAGCTCCCTGGGCCGCTTAGCGCAGGCCCCGAATGCCCCTGAAGTCGACCTGGGCACGCTGGCGCGGGCCGACAAAGCAGGTGAACTTGCCGCTATCGTGTCCACCATAGCCGTAACGGTCACCGCGACTGCGATAGCCGCGACGGTCACGGTAGCGGTCGCCGCGATAGCCGCGATAACCCTGCTGGCCCTGGACCTCGATACGGCCCTTCACGCGCCAGCCGTAGCGGGTATCGTCCACGTCACGGATCTGGGTCACGTCGGCATAGCGATAGCCATAGCGGCGTGCCTCGCGCTCGGCAGCGCGGACGCAGCGTTCGACCGCACGGCGGGAATTGCCGCGCTGGTAGCGACGGTCACGATAATTGCGGTTGTTGTAATAGTCGCGATCCTTGCCGAAAGCTCCGGCAACGGCGGCAATTCCGCCAAGGATCACGGCACCGGCGATGACATCACCGGCATCGATGCCGCGGTCGCGATCGCGATAATCATCGGCAAACGCAGGGCTTGCCGCGGAAGCCGCCATCGCACCTGCGGCGACGGTTCCGATCAGGGCTTTGGAAACGGTCTTCATATCTATGGTCCTCACTTGTCTTGAGCAGAATTGCTTCGGTCGAGTGTTGGACTAACAAAGCCACCGTGAGGTCAGACTGAATTGCGGTGACAGGGTTTGTTCACAAAAAGATACGTTTTTATGAACACTGATACAGATGGGGACTATTTCCCGAGAGCGGCGAGCACGTCTCTGGTGAATGCGACGATGTCGAACCGCGCACCGACGGGATCTTCTCCGCGTCTGACGATCACGACATTGCGGCTGGGGACAATGACCACATATTGCCCGCGGTTGCCCATCGCGGCGAATGTATCGGTGGGAATGCCCTCGTTCCGGTTGAACAGCCAGAAGCCCGCGCCATAGCCGATACCGCGCTCCTCCGGCTGCGGGCCGGAAGGTGCGGAAACATAGTCCACCCAGCCTTCGGGCAGGATGCGGGTACCATCGCTCAGCACACCGTCGTCGAGATAAAGCTGACCCAGTTTGGCCAGGTCGCTCGCGGTCGACCAGACCTGGCTGGAAAGAATGTAATCCCCATGCCAATCGGTTTCGGCGACCGTGTGAGGCATGCCGACCTTGGCGAAGAAATCCGCGGGGGGATGGGTGCCGAATGTATCCTCGATCGCCTTGATCGCCATCAGCGTATCATTGTTGGCATAGCGATAGACGGTGCCAGGCGCGTGAATGAGTGGCCAAGCCGCCGCAGTTTCCTCGACCGTCGCGCCACCGAAATACAGCGGATCGGTCCGATTGCCGGGCGTATCGGAAAAGCGCCCAGAAGCCATCCGGAGCAGATGATCGATGGTGATGGCACGGCGTGGATCGTTTGCCGCGGCGCCAAGCCCGGCTGAAGCCGTTACATCGGCCTCCGCACGCTGGACAGCCGCCCCGATCAGGGTTGCGGCAATGCTCTTGGCGACGGACCACGTGCGTTGGGGCATATCGGCGGAGAAACCCGCGCCAAAGGCCTCGCTGACGACCTCGCCGTCCTGCTGGACTATGACGGCAGTCGTACGCGCGCCCTCCCCGTAATCGGTCGAAAATGCGGCCTGAGCCAGTCTGGGATCAATCTGCGTCGACACCTTTCGCGAACCAGCGCTGATACCGCGGCCCGGGCTGACGGGATCGGTCAAGACATTGCGAATGGATGCCGGCGTCGCCCCGATCGGAGCAGCGCGGCAACCATGCCCTACGTGATGCATCGCCATGCGTGGCGGGCTGTCGTCGGCCCATTCCACCAGCACGCCATCGACCAGCCCTTCGTCATTGCGGACTACCTGCGCCGGCAATTCCGTGATGATAGTATCGAGCGGGGACTGGATGCCTGTCAGTTCCCATTCCAGCACGCTTTCAGGCGCACGGGTTGTCCCTGCACGCTCGGCATTGGCGATGGCGCTGCACAGGAACATCGCCTTGTAACCGGCGGCAAGCGCGCGGTCATAGCGGGCGTTGAGTTCATCCTGCTGGGATTGAGCGAGAGCTGGGGCAGCGAAAAGCAGCGCTGCGGCTGCCAGGACGAGGTCGCGGATCATGAACCGCACCCTAGGCCGCGCTCCGCAAAAGGCCAGACCTCCACCGAATGTCAGAGCTGGGCGAAATCCGATGCACAAAAGAAAAGGGCCGCCGGATTGCTCCGAGCGGCCCTCTCTCGACGTGATGCGACCCTAATCGATCACGCGTCCTCGTCTTCATATTCATCGGTCATCACCGGACCCGAGTCCTGGCCACGCGCGTCTTCGTCGCGGTCGACCAGTTCGATCACAGCCATCTGGGCGCTGTCGCTGGAGCGATAGCCGGCCTTGATGATGCGGGTGTAGCCGCCTTCACGATCAGAATAGCGTTCGGCCAGAACGTCGAACAGCTTCTTCAGCTGTGTTTCGTCCAGCAGACGGCCCATGGCCAGTCGCCGGTTCGAAAGGCCGCCGCGCTTTGCCAGCGTGATCAGCTTCTCGATGTAAGGGCGAAGTTCCTTGGCCTTCGGCAGCGTGGTGACGATCTGCTCGTGCTTGATCAGCGCGGCCGACATGTTGCGGAACAGAGCCTTGCGGTGGCCCGACTTGCGGCTCAGCTTACGCTGCGAAATTCCGTGACGCATAATTCAATCCTTCGTTCGTTATGGGCCCGTACAAGGTAGCCCGTACCTGGCGGTGCTTGGGGTGCACCGCCGAGACCCGGTTAGCCCAGCAGCTCTTGTTCGAGCTTCTTGGCCATTTCCTCGATGTTTTCCGGCGGCCAGCCAGGAATGTCCATGCCCAGACGCAGACCCATGCTGGACAGAACTTCCTTGATTTCGTTCAAGGACTTGCGGCCGAAGTTCGGCGTCCGCAGCATCTCGGCTTCGGTCTTCTGGACCAGGTCGCCGATGTAGATGATGTTGTCGTTCTTGAGGCAGTTGGCCGAACGGACCGACAGTTCCAGCTCGTCGACCTTCTTGAGAAGGTAACGGTTGAGCTGGTTGGCGTCCGATTCCTGCGGCTCGGCAGCGACGCCGATCATGGCGCTCTGCGGCTGCGGGATGCCGTCTTCGAAGTGGACGAACAGCGTCAACTGGTCCTGCAGGATGCGGGCGGCATAGGCCACTGCGTCCTCGGGAGTGACGGTGCCATCAGTCTCGATGTTGAGCGAGAGCTTGTCGTAGTCCAGTTCCTGGCCCACGCGCGCATTCTCGACCTTGTAGCTGACCTGGCGGATCGGCGAATACAGGCTGTCGACCGGGATCAGGCCAATCGGCGCGTCGGCCGGACGGTTCTGGACGGCGGGGACGTAGCCCTTGCCGACATCGGCGGTCAGCTCCATGTTCAGCGTCGCACCATCGTCGAGATGGCAGATCACCAGATCCTTGTTCATGATCTCGATGTCGCCCGAAACGGCGATGTCGCCAGCCTTCACTTCGGCCGGGCCGGTGGCGGAAAGCTGCAGCCGCTTGGGGCCTTCGCCTTCCATCTTGAGGGCGATCTGCTTGACGTTCAGGACGATGTCGGTGACGTCTTCACGCACACCGGCAAGCGAGCTGAATTCGTGCAGCACGTTCTCGATCTTGATCGAGGTGATCGCAGCGCCCTGGAGCGAGCTCAGCAGCACGCGGCGCAGTGCGTTGCCCAGCGTCAGGCCAAAGCCACGCTCAAGCGGCTCGGCAACGAAAGTCGCCTTGCGCTTCTTGTCGCTGCTTTCCTTCAGTTCGAGCTGATTGGGTTTCTTGAGTTCCTGCCAGTTCTTGGTGTTCACGGACATGGATTTCCCCTGGGGTTCAGATACGGGCGGGACCGGAGCATCGAAGCGATGCGTCCGGTCCGTAAGAGTGTGTCGGCGACCGGATGGCCGCCGGGCAGGTACGGATCAGACGCGACGACGCTTGGACGGCCGAACGCCGTTGTGCGGGATCGGTGTGACGTCGCGGATCGAAGTGATCGTGAAACCGACTGCCTGCAATGCACGCAGCGCGCTTTCACGGCCCGAGCCCGGACCCTTCACTTCGACTTCGAGAGTGCGCACGCCGTGTTCGGCAGCCTTGCGGCCAGCATCGTCGGCAGCAACCTGGGCGGCATAGGGAGTCGACTTGCGGCTACCCTTGAAGCCCATCATGCCGGCCGAGGACCAGCTGATAGCATTGCCTTGTGCGTCGGTGATGGTGATCATGGTGTTGTTGAAGCTGGCGTTGACATGTGCAACACCGCTGGTGATGTTCTTGCGCTCGCGGCGCCGAACGCGGCCTGGTTCGCGTGCCATGGTGATATTCCCCTAATTCGTCTCTTGCGTGAAGCGCTGGCGGAAAACCGCTGCTTACTTCTTCTTGCCGGCGATCGGCTTCGCCTTGCCCTTGCGGGTGCGCGCATTGGTGTGCGTGCGCTGACCGCGAACGGGCAGGCCATTACGATGGCGCAGACCGCGATAGGACTTGAGGTCCATCAGGCGTTTGATGTTCATGGCGGTCTCACGGCGAAGGTCACCCTCAACCATGATATCCTCGTCGATCGTTTCACGCAGACGCAGGACTTCCTCGTCGGAAAGGTCCTGCACACGGCGAGAATGATCGATGCCAAGCTTGTCGGCGATATTCACGGCAGTCGTGCGACCGATTCCGTGAATGTAGGTGAGCGCGATAATTACGCGCTTGTTGGTGGGGATATTTACCCCGGCAATACGAGCCACTTACTTCTCCATGCTCCACAGGGGTGCACCTGATCGGCGCCGGCCCCTATCTCATCGCTCAAAAACCTCGATAATCCCGGACGCCGCGGTTCACGGCAAAAAAGCCCGGTCGGCGTGCAAGATAGGCTGCCACCTGCCGGACTCGTTCGAGACTGTCGAATGAAGGCGCGCTTACGGCGATTCGCACGCCGCGTCAACTGCAAGCCGCGCAAAAGGCCGCGAATGCCTTCAACGGCACCGCGCATCATGTTGCCATCGTGTAGCCCGGCCCCGATGCACTGTCAAAATGGAGCTGTCGAAATCACGCGCTACAGGCGGTGGCGCGTTCAGGATCAACCGGGGTCGGTATCTCCATTATCGTCAAGGAAGTCGTCACCAATCGCGGACTCGCTGGGTGGCTTGGGCTTTTCGACGGCTGGCTTGATCTTGGTGTTGGCAGGCGGTTTTGCAGGGGCAGGTTTTGCCTTCTTCTGTCTTGCCTCGGGATCGTCGATCCGCCCCAGCCTGGCCGCCAGTCCGTCAAGCTGTTGGCTCATCACCCCGTCGACAGCCTTGGCAATCGTCTCCGCCGGATAGCGCATGTGGCCGCCTACGACATATTCCCACAGAATGCGCGTTCCGCCCTTCACCGGCTTGAGAGTCACGGTAAGCACGCCGTTCACCGGTTCGCTCTGCAGCGGGCCAAGCGCGCCGCGCATGCGCAGGACCTTGCGCGGGTAAGCCTGCAACACAACCATGTGCTGCACGCTTCCGGCGAGGCCGATGGCGCCATCACTATCTTCGGGCGGTATGCGCTCGCAGAAACATCCTCCACCCTGCGGGACCAGCGACATGTTCGCGGCATCCCCCGACCAGGTATGGGCATCGTTCCACCAATTGGCCGGAGATATCAGTTCAAGCCAGACCGCTTGCGGCTCGGCCCCGACCACGGCCATATCGCGCGTCACGAAGCCACTTGCGGCGGTTTCGGCGACCTCCGCTGAAAGCGGCGCAGGAGCCAGCGCGGCAAGTGCGAGCGCGGCGACGGCAAAACCAGTTTTCATGCATCCCTCCATTTCCCCGTCCTATTCCACGGACCGGGAGCGAGGGAAAGGGGCTAGCGCAGCAGTCCGTTTATCGCTTCGGAAACTTCGTCGATGCTGGCCATGCCATCGACCCTTTCGACAAGGTCGCGCTGCTCATAGATTGGCAGGATCGGCGCGGTCTTCGCGCGGTATTCCTGCATCCTCGTGCGGACGGTTTCCTCATTGTCGTCGGGCCGCCGTTTGAACTCGGTCGAACCGCACACATCGCACACACCTTCGGTCTCGGGCTGCTTGTAGCGATCGTGATAGCCGGCACCGCAATTGGCGCAGGTAAACCGGCCAGTGATACGATCGACCAGCGCATCCTCGTCGACTTCGAGCTCGATGACCTTGTGCAGCTTGCGATCATGGGAAGCGAGAATGGTATCGAGCATGCCCGCCTGCGCAGCGGTGCGCGGATAACCGTCGAAAATGGCGCCGGAATCGGCATCCATTGCAGCCAGCTCGGCATCGATGAGTTCCGAAACGATCTCGTCGGAGACAAGCTCACCACGATCCATCACCGCCTTGGCCTTGAGACCAATCGGGGTGCCCGCACCGACAGCTGCGCGCAGCATGTCACCGGTCGAAAGCTGGCGCATACCGCGGTTGTCGACCAGGCGCTGGGCCTGGGTGCCCTTGCCTGCGCCCGGAGGCCCCAGAAGGATGATATTCACTTGCGCATTCCCCTCAACCGAACCCGAGCCAGACTAGCGCATCCGGCCTTTTAGCTTAGCCTTCTTGATAAGGTCACCATACTGGTGCGCAAGCAAATGCGACTGGATCTGGCTGATCGTATCCACCGTCACATTGACCACGATGAGCAGGCTGGTGCCGCCGAGGAACAGCGGGATACCGGTCTGCGCGATCACATATTCGGGCAGGACGCAGACGATCGTCAGGTAGATTGCGCCAACCACGGTGATACGGGTCAGGACATAGTCGAGATAATCCGCGGTCCGCTTGCCCGGACGGATGCCCGGAATGATGCCGTTGTTCTTCTTCAGATTCTCTGCTGTCTCTTCCGGGTTGAAGACAACCGCGGTGTAGAAGAAGCAGAAGAAGATGATGCCGATGGCATAGAGCGTCATGTAGATCGGCTGGCCGTGCTGCAGGTACTGGTTCAGCCCCTGGATAATGCCGCCGGTAGTGGTCGTGGTGTCGATCGAATTGCCGGCGAACTGGGTAATCGTCAGCGGCAGCAGCAGCAGCGAGCTGGCGAAGATCGGCGGAATCACGCCTGCAGTGTTGAGCTTCAAGGGCAGGTGCGAACGATCGGCCTGCATCATCCCGCGCTGGGTAGCGCGCTTGGGATAATTGATAAGCAGCCGACGCTGGGCCCGCTCCATGAAGCAGATGACCAGGATCAGCACCACCACCATCAGCAGAAAGCCGACAATCAGGAAGGCACTGATCGAGCCGGTGCGACCGCCTTCGAACATGTTGGCGGCAAAGCCGGGGAACTGCGCGACAATACCAGCCATGATGATAAGCGAAACGCCATTGCCGATACCGCGGCTGGTGATCTGCTCGCCCAGCCACAACAGGAACATGGTGCCGCCGACGAGGCTGACGACCGCGCCAACGCGGAACATGTAACCCGGGTCGACAACTGCCTGCACGCCTTGCGAACCGGAGAAGCTCTCAAGACCTGCGGCCAGGAACCAGCCCTGCATGATGCACAGGAACACGGTGCCATAGCGGGTATACTGGTTGAGTTTCTGGCGGCCGGTCGCGCCTTCCTTCTTGAGCGCCATCAATGTCGGATGGAGCGCGGCGGCCATCTGCACCACGATCGAAGCCGTGATGTAAGGCATCACGCCGAGCGCGATGAGACTCATCCGCTCGAGACTGCCACCCGTGAACATGTTGAACATGTCGAGGATGCCGCCCTGCGTCTGGTCCGCAAGGCGCTGCAGTGCGAGCGGATTTACACCCGGCAGCGGCACGAAGCTCAGGAAGCGGAAAACGATCAGGGCACCGACTGTGAACCAGATGCGGTTCTTCAGTTCGGTGGCCTTGGAAAAATTCGCGAGGCTCATGTTGCTCGCGATGTTGTCGGCGCGTGATGCCATGGGAACGGTTGAATCCTAGCTTTTCGCCGGTCCCTCCCGGCTGACGGAGGGACACATAGGAAGCGACGGGCCCGATGTCGAACCCGTCGCTGCCTTTTTTCCGGTTATTCGGAGCCCTTGGCCTTGGCGGCCTTCTTCGGAGCGTCCTTGGCTGCCTTGTTGGCGTCGCGCCGGGCAGCCTTCTTTTCGTGCTCGGGCTGAGCTGCGGGAAGAACCTCGACCGAACCGCCAGCCTTTTCCACAGCCGCGATCGCGCCCTTGGTGGCGCCGGTGACAATGAACTTGGCCTTGGCCTTGATCTCACCCTTGCCGAGCAGACGGACACCATCCTTGCCACCGCGGACC
>SHLU01000065.1 GCA_004282995.1 Sphingomonadaceae bacterium | reverse complement strand
CCCCACCATCGAATCGCGCGACCAATTGGCCGCGCCGATGCAGGCTGGCGAAAAAGCCAAGGCTGATTGGCGAATTGGCACCGAGCACGAGAAACTGGTCTACAAGCGCGACGATCATCGCGCACCGTCCTATGACGAGGATGGAGGTATTCGCGATATCCTGATGAATATGCAGGAATTCGGCTGGAAACCCGTCGAAGAAAATGGCTACGTCATAGCCCTTAAGGGCGATGATGGCGCGGTCAGCCTGGAACCGGCCGGTCAGCTTGAACTGTCCGGCGCACCGCTCGAAAACCTGCATCAGACCTGCAACGAGACCGGCCGCCACCTGACCCAGGTCAAGCACGTCGGCGAGAAATGCGACGTGGGCTTTCTCGGTCTTGGCATGTGGCCCGACAAGACACGCGCCGAGCTGCCAGTGATGCCCAAGGGGCGCTACGAAATCATGATGCGGCACATGCCAAGGGTCGGCAAACTCGGGCTCGACATGATGCTGCGGACCTGCACCATCCAGGTCAATCTCGACTATGCGTCGGAAGCCGACATGGCCAAGAAGTTTCGCGTCGGACTGGCGCTGCAACCTCTGGCGACAGCGCTGTTCGCCAATTCACCCTTTACCGAAGGCAAGCCCAACGGCTTCCTGTCCTACCGCAGCCATATCTGGTCGGACACCGATCCACATCGCACCGGCATGCTGCCCTTCGTGTTCGAAGACGGCTTCGGCTACGAGCGCTGGGTCGACTACATGCTCGATGTGCCAATGTATTTCGTTTACCGGGACGGAAAATACATCGATGCGGCCGGTCTTTCTTTCCGCGATTTTCTCGACGGAGACCTGTCGGTATTGCCCGGAGAGAAGCCGCACGCGAGCGATTGGTGGGACCACCTTTCGACCGCCTTTCCCGAGGTCCGGCTAAAGAGCTTCCTTGAAATGCGCGGCGCCGACGGCGGGCCGTGGAGCCGGATCTGCGCGCTGCCAGCCTTCTGGGTCGGCTTGCTCTATGACGACGCGGCACTCGATGCGGCGTGGGGGCTGGTCAAGGACTGGTCGATGGAAGAGCGCGAAGATCTGCGCAATTCAGTGCCACGCCTCGCACTCGACGCAGAAATACCCGGCGGCCACCGTTTGCACGACTTGGCCAAGGACGTTCTTGCCATCGCCCGACAGGGCCTGACGGCCCGTGCGCGGCTGGGCGAGAGCGGCGACAACGAAACTGGTTTCCTCTCTACTCTCGACGAGATCGTCGAGAGCGGCAAGGTCCCTGCCCAGCGCTTGCTCGACATGTATCACGGCGAATGGAACGGCGATATCAGCAGGGTCTACAAATACAGTTTCTGACGCGGAGACGGATAGATGATACAGATCAACGGCACGATCACGCTGTCGCCGGGCACGGTGGCCAACAATCCGGATACAGTCGAGGCTATCAGAACCATGGTCCAGGCCAGTCGGGCCGAGGATGGTTGCATCGACTACACCTTCGCACAGGATCTGACCGACCCCGACACACTGATTGTCTATGAACGCTGGCGCGACCAGTCGGCGCTCGCGGCGCACGGTGCATCTTCGCACATGGCCGAATTCCAGAAAGTCATGGCTGCCAATCCGCCGGTCGGGCGGAACTTGCGCATCTACGAAACCGGTGACGGCAAGCCGCTGTAGGCGGTTCTACTCCGCAGGCGCCTGAAGCACCGGCCCGCGGGGCCGCAGCTTGCGCGCGAGGCGTGTAAGCGGAGCGGTGATGAGGCCATGCTCGCTCATCCAATCGTAATATTCGCGATATTTGGGGTCCTCGCCGAGCAGGTGCGCTTCCTCTGTTCGGGCGCGCCAATAATAGATCGCGCTGACCACGCCGAGGAAGAACGTGTTGCGGATGATGTCTACGGTCGAACCGTCGGCATTGACCAGTAACGGCAGCGTCGCGGACCACCAGAAGGCGTTCTTGGCCAGATATGCCGGGTGCCGCGTGAAACGATATGGTCCGTTCGTCAGGACCCCGCGGTACGTCAGGTTTGAAAAGCGCAGTCCAAAGGCAACCGTCGCCCAAGCATAAATCGCGGTCAGCAGGGTCAACCACGCACCCCACAGGCCGAGCAAAATGGCATTGCCGGAAAACCAGTGAACCCAGCCCGGCGTGTGGACCTCGTACGCAATAATCCCCTCGCCGCCCATGAAACCGAAGACGAATGGCGGGTAGCAGAGCAATGCTGCTACCCAGCCGCTCAGGTACGGGTTGCCGCTGCGGATATGGGCATCAAGCGGACGAAATGTGATCAGATAGCCGACCGTACCCAATTGCACGTCGACCACAAATAACAGGGTTATCAGGAAGAACGCGAAGCCCGCCGGATTGGTCGCAAGTTGGGCCAGATCGGCCTCGACCACTTCACGAAAGCCACCAGGCAGGATCGATATCATGAAAGCACCGAAGAAGGCCTTGATGATCCATGCTCGCCAGTGCTTCTTTACCTCGCCGGGATCATACGCCTCGCGCCCTTGCAACATGGCACCAAAATGCCAGGCATGATCGCGTGGCTCCTCCATCCGCCGGTCGAGCCAGAGGACATAGGGCACCGAGAACACCAGCATTGGCACCAGCGCGATGCCTAAAACCTTCATGGCAAACAGATATTGCCCGTCCCAATACCACCTGCCGAGGCAGTAGAGCCCGCCGATGATTGCCCAGGTTGCCCACAGGCCGGCGATCTTGATGATCGAGACATGCATGATCTTGGAAACGGGCCGCGGATCGTTCCACCTGATCCCGGTCGAGGGACGAAGGTGAACCTTGTCCACAAGCAGCGACCAAATCACCATCGGCAGCGCAGTGAAGAGCATCGCCGCGAGGGCCGCATATGGTCCGGACAGCGGACCGCGCGGCCCCGGAAGTCCCAGGGATTCAGCAATCGGGGCGTAGTTGCGGCACAGCAATATCCACAGTGCCAGCCCGAGCAAGCCGGCAAATCCGACGCCCGAGGAGACATCGCTCTTCGGCAGCGTGGGTAAAGGATTGTCCTCGCGCATGCCTGCGCCTTACCCGCAAAGGGTTAAGCGCAAGGTAAGATGTGGTTACAGCAGACGGCCCTGATCGACGCTGCAGCAGTCCCACCAGGCTCAGCGGAAAGCGTGAATCCTGCCACTATCGTCGAGAACATAGAGCATCTGGTTGGCGACGATCGGCGGTACGCTGACGGACTGGTCTATGTCCTGGAACAGCTGCGCGCTGCCTTCGCCGGTGCTGACCTGCCAGATTTCGCCTTCCGAACTCGCGACATAGAGCGTGTTCCCAGCGAGAACCGGACCGGTCCAGAATATCTGCCCTGACTTGTCCTTTTCGTTGCGATAGCGGGCCAGCTGGCTGACCCAGCGCACCTTACCCGTGGAACGGGCAATGGCGAGCAAACGGGCATCATCTGTCAGGGTAAAAATCCATTCGCCGGCGATAGCCGGAGTGGAAATGCCAGCGAGATTAAGCTCCCAGATGCGCTGGCCGGTGACCAACTCATAGGCAGCCATGCGACCGCCTTGGCCCAGGGCATAGACGCGACCGGAATCGATGATCGGATCGGCATCGATATCGGTCAGCGAGCCGACCGAGGTCGAGATCGAAGTCCGCGCCAATGCATCGGACCACAAGGTGCGACCGTTCTCGTAGCGATATGCCGTCAGTTCGCCCGAGCTGTATCCAGCGATAATTGAGCCTTGCCCAGCGGCCGGCGAAGCAACACCGAACACACCTGCCTGCGCCTGCGAGCCGGATTCCTGCCACGCAACCGAACCGTCATTGGCATTGAGTGCGAAAATCTGGTTGTCCTGCGTCATCACGATGACGAGATTGAAAGCCAGTGTCGGCGCATCGCGCAACGGACCGCCTGGTTTGACCTTCCACAGTGGCTGTCCGGTATCGGCATTAAGCGCGACGACTTCGCCGACGCCATTGGTGGCGTAGATGCGGCCGGCATCATAGCTCGCCCCGCCGCCGAATGCGGACTTGCGAACGCCCTTGTCGACTTCCATCCTGTGCGACCAGGCCCGCGAGCCAGTAGCGGCGTCGAAGGCGTGAACGACGCCTTCGGTATCGACCGCGAACAATTTGCCGCCGGCAACGATCGGAGATGCCCCGAGGCGTACACGGTTGCTGCCGCCGGCAATCTGGGTTGTCCAGGCACGCGAGGGCGTGTCGGATAGCGCGAGGTGCCCGTAGCTCTTGCTCGGAGTACCTCCAGCCATCGCCCATGCGCTGTTGACCTGCGCGGGCGGCAATACCACTGCCGTCCCGGCGAGCGATGGATCGACCTCGGCCCCGGTTTCAATCTTGGACAGGACCGGCACCCGATTGCCGACAGTCGGCGTCTTGTTCTTGTCGCCGCTCCCGCCGAACAGTCCGCCGCTACAGCCGGCCAAGGTCAGTGCCAACAGGCTCGCCACGGCAATTTTTCCGGCCTTTTTCATACGTGTCGACATCAAAGGTTTCATCCCGTCAGATCTTTCGTGTGCGGACCGCGTCGACGATCCGGAAAATTCTTATTACCGCGCCGGTTCAGCCTGCCTCAGCGGGCGCGCCGGAGGTCATTGAAGCGCCGGTATTGGCGCCGGCTTCTTCCAGCACCTTGTCGACATCCTCGATCGCGTCGACGCCGAGAACGCCGGCCATCTGCCGCGCCCGCGAACGGATCGATTGCGGCACGTCGTCATCCTTGGCGATCTGGCTAAACAGCGTGCCAGCTTCCTTGCGCTTGCCCTGTTCGAGATAAGCCATGCCCACCAGTTCGCCGGCGCTTCCGAAATAGGGGTTGCCCCGTACCGCGACGGGCTTGAGCCGCGAGATAACCTCTGCCGGATCCATCGTATCGAATTGGACATGGACCAGCCGAATAAGCGCAAGATCACGATAGGCAGGAGGTGCCGAAGGGTCTGACGCCAGACGTCCGAAAACGCGCGCGGCACCTTCGCTATCGCCTTGTTGCGAAAGCACGCCTCCTTGCAGCAGTAATGCTGCCGAACGGGCACCGACATTGTCATCGTCGGCCAGCGTGCCAAGCGCCTCGTTGGCAGTCTTGAGATTGCCGGCCTCGATCTGGTCCATGGCTGAAATCAACGCTTCGCCATCTTTTTCCAGCGCGCCCTCGCGCTGGCCATCCCACCAGAGATACCCGCCAAACGCCGCGAGCCCCAGGACGAGCACGGCGACGAGGCTCACGCCGTATCGGCGACCAAATTCGCTATACTGATCCTGTCGGACCGCGTCGTCGACCTCCCGCAGCAGGGCGTCATCCGCCGCAAGCTTCTGGTTGGCTTTCTTGTCACTGGGAGGAGTGTTGGAAGGTGTCAGCGCCACGGAGGCTCGTCTCTCTTGAAATAGCAGTCGGGTGAGCGGGTCTTTACGGTCGGGTGCGGGTCAAATCAACCACGGGGGAACATGGACAGGGGCATTGTCCGGTTCCTAGCCGTTTCGGGGGTGAACGCAGGGTGAAGCCTTGGGTCAACCCAGCTGCTCTAGCCCGATGGCAGTGCCGTAAAGTTGGCGGTAGGCAGCGATCATCGTTTCCTGGTCGTACCCGGCCTGTGCCCGGACACGATTGGCGGCACCAATAGCCGCGCGCCGTGCGCTGTCCGAAACAAGCTCGGTCAACGCCTGACACAGCGCATTTTCATCACCCGGCGCGGCGATGTACCGCGCATTCTCGGTCGCGACCATCCCGGCAATATCGCCTACTGCGGGAGCAACTACCGGCAGCCCTGCCGCCATGGCCTCGACGACGGAGATGGGGAATTGTTCGGAGTTGCTGGACAAGGCAAAGATATCGAACAGGCCAACAAAGCGCGCTGGACTGGCGGCAAAACCAGGCAGCATGACCCTGTCGGCAAGACCAAACCGAGCGATTTCGGCACGGATTGCGGATTCTTCCGGCCCTTCACCGACGATTACCAGCTTCCAAGGCTCGGGCAATGCGGCGAAAGCACGCACCAGGCGCGGCAAGTTCTTAACCGGTCGCAGCCCTGCCAGGGTGCCGACCCACAAATCTCCTTCTCGTTTGACCAGGCCAGGGAGCGCATCGGGCCGTTGCGGATGGTCAAATGCTGCGGTGTCGATGCCGTTGGGGATCATGACCACTCGAGACCTTGGCTGGGCCCAGGCCTGCAACGCAATTTTCTCCAGCGTTCGGGAGGGAACGACAAGCCGAAGCGCACGAGTCAGGGCGAGTCTGCGATAGATATTGCGGCTCGATTTCAGACGATCCTGCTCGTCCTCGTTGAATCCGTCCTCGTGGTGGATCAACGGAGGCAGCTTAAAAGCGCCGGAGAACAGCGTGTGCGCCAACACCGCATCCATCGCCCCCCAATTGTATGTCAGAATCAGGTCGTAGCCCTGCATCGCCTTGGCCATGGTCCTTAGGCGACCGGGCCAGGGACGACCCCTCAAGGCAGGAAAATCCCGCGGATAGGTGACGCAGGCCGTGCTCGATACGTGATGCGATGCCCCGATGGATTCGGGTTCGCCGGAAACGATCGTGTGATCGACCGAGGGGCCGAAAGCATTGATGAGCTGGACGCAGCGCAATTCCTTCCCCCCGGCCGCGAAGGTCGAGTGCAAATGAAGGATTCGGGTACTCACGGCACCCGGGCCAGAAGCCGATCAATTGCGGTCAGCGCTTCGGGTTCGGTCAGAAGCGGGGCATGGCCCGTATCGTCGATGGTGACGATTTCGACCTGCGGGCCGCGAGCCTGCATCTGCCTCGCCGTATGTTCACCCAGGATGTTGGAATGCGCCCCGCGAACGAGCAGGACCGGTTCCTGCGCCAACGACTCGAATGCTGGCCAGAGGTTGGGAGGCGCAGCCTTTTCCCCGCCTGCGGCGAAGGGTTCGGCCAGCCCCATGTCGTAATCGAAGGCTATCCGTCCGCCTTGCCCCAGGACCATTATCCGCTTGGCCATGGCAAGCCAGTCTTCGATGGTGAATGTCGGGTGTGACTCGCCATGCACATCGCGCAGGGCCCGAGCCGCGTGCATCCATGTTTCGAAACTGCGTCCTTGCCCAACATAGCCGCGAATGGCCTCCAGCCCCTCGCTCTCGACCTCCGGTCCGATATCGTTGAGTACGGCACCCGCAATCCGGCCCGGCATTGTCGCCGCCATCAACATTGTCATCAATCCGCCCAGCGAGGTGCCGATGCAAACGAACCGCTCAATTGACTCCTGCACGAGCAATCGCTCCACATCGGCGACATATTGGGCCGGATTATAGCTTTCGTGGTCACGGGCATAATCGCTCATGCCGCGACCGCGCATCTCGGGCACGATCACTCTTCGCC
Organism: Sphingomonadaceae bacterium; assembly: GCA_004282995.1. Classification (GTDB taxonomy): domain Bacteria; phylum Pseudomonadota; class Alphaproteobacteria; order Sphingomonadales; family Sphingomonadaceae; genus Parerythrobacter. The sequence goes on along the minus strand of SHLU01000065.1, from coordinate 2,949 downwards.
CTGGAGCAATGTGTGCGGCCAGTTCGGCGAAGTCGCGCGCATTGCGGGTAAGGCCGTGCAGGCACAAGACCGGCAGAAGGCTCACATCCCCTGCATAATCGCGAAAATGCAGCGACAGGCCGTCTTCACTCTGCCAGTGGCGGTCGGCCAGGGCCGGTGCGGGATCAGTCGGTTCGGTCAAGAAGGTTCGGCCCGGTTAAGTTTGCTGCCCCGCGCTTGCACTAACAAGCTCTCGTCCCCACTATCGCTGGATGCGCTCCGAACCGCAAGCCGCCAACTACCGACCGCAGCGCGCTATCGACAGTGTCGCGAGCTGGCTTGGTGATCCCGTAATCCCGGCGGATTTCCCGCGAGCGATCTTACGGTTTCGAAATGACCGCGCCGCTGCCGGTATTGGCATCGATACACTATCGGACGACGACTGGATCCGCCATTTCGCCCGTTTTGAGCCCTTGCCCGGCTCGCTGCCCCAACCGCTTGCTCTGCGCTATCACGGACATCAGTTCAGGGTGTACAATCCCGAGATCGGCGATGGCCGCGGGTTCCTGTTCGCTCAATTGCGCGACGACGGTGGCCGATTGCTTGATCTTGGCACCAAGGGTTCGGGTACGACCCCATATAGCCGCACGGCCGACGGACGATTGACGCTCAAAGGCGCAGTGCGTGAAATCCTTGCCACCGAATTTCTCGAAGCACTTGGCGTCTATACCTCGCAAACCCTGTCCGTAATCGAAACTGGCGAAGAGCTGGAGCGTGGCGACGAACCTTCGCCGGCGCGCTCTGCCGTGATGCTCCGTCTCAGTCATTCGCATATCCGCATCGGCAGTTTCCAGCGGCTACTGGTGCTCGAGGAATCCGATCATATGGCGCAACTGGTCGAATATTGCCTCGAGCAATTTCCCGGCCCGCAGCCGCCGCCGGACGCTCCCGGTCGCGACCAGCCGGCTGTGCAGTTGATGCACCAGGTTGTCGCACGGCTGGCCGACCTTGCCGCCAGCTACATGGTAGCCGGTTTTGTTCACGGCGTTCTCAACACCGACAACATGAACATCACCGGCGAAAGCTTCGATTATGGCCCGTGGCGCTGGCTACCGACATGGGACCCGGGCTTTACCGCCGCCTATTTTGACCAACAGGGGCTCTATGCCTTCGGGCGCCAGCCTGAAGCGCTGCACTGGAATTGCGGGCAACTGGCGGTCGCTCTGCGTGCTCTGGTCGAAGCTGAGCCCTTGATCACTGCAATGAACCGATTTGGTCCGCTCTATGCCGAGGCGATCGGACGTCGATGGTGTTGGCGGCTTGGGCTGAAATCGAGAGGCGTAGAGGCCGACAGCGAACTGGTCTCTGCCTGCGAGCGGAGCCTGCGCGAAGAAAAGATCCAGCCCGACGAATTCTTCTACCGCCATCGCGGAGGCCGAAATGCCAACGGCGCGCTGGCTGATGTCATGGCGGCATATGTTCCAGCGCCTGGTGCGCTCGATCACGACTACTGGAATCGAAATCAGCCAGAGACCATGCTCATCGACGAGGTCGAGACATTGTGGTCAGCAATCGCAGATAGAGACGATTGGAAGCCACTCCACGACAAGATCTCGCGGCTGCGTGACGCGGCCGAGGCACATGGAGATTCCCCTGCGCCTTTGGGCTATTCCGTGGACGAGGGTTCCGTTAACACACCGAATTGACCCAGTGTGCTATTACGCTAGAACCCGCAAACAGCATGGGCCGGCATTGCTCGGCATCACACCAGATAGAACCGAAGCGCTTGAGCCAGAACGAAATCATCTCTCTCGATCCGGCCACGGGTGAAGAACTGTGGCGCGGCAAGGTTGGCGACGTTGAGCACGCGGTCGACCGAGCCCGCCGCGCTTGGCCCGATTGGGCTGCCAAACCGCTTGCCACCCGAATCGAGCTGTGCCGCCGCTTCGCAAATGAAGTGCGCGCCAAAAGTGACGAATTGGCGGAACTGATCTCGAAAGAGACGGGCAAACCCTTGTGGGAATCCCGGACCGAGGTCGAAGCCGTCATCAACAAGGTCGATATCTCGGTTTCCGCCTATGCGGAGCGGACCGGACAGCGCAAACTCGACAGCGCTCTAGGTGGTACGGCAGCGGTGCGGCACAAGCCGCATGGCGTAATGGCGGTGCTGGGGCCCTATAATTTCCCCGCCCATCTGCCCAACGGACACATCGTGCCTGCTCTGATCGCCGGCAACGTCGTGATTTTCAAACCCAGCGAGAAAACCCCGGCCGTGGGCGAATTGCTGATGAAGTGCTTCAACAAGGCCGGCATTTCGGCGGCGGTTGCGCAATTCCTGCCCGGTGGCCCCGCCGAAGGGCAGGCACTGGTAGCGCATCGCGGTATCGATGGAGTGCTGTTCACCGGGTCTGCCCAGGCCGGGATCGCCATCAACAAGAAGCTGGCGACCAATCCGGGCAAGATTCTGGCGCTGGAAATGGGCGGCAACAATCCGATCGTTGTCGCCGATACTCCTTTGGTGACCGACGCGGCGATACTGATCGTGCGCTCGGCCTTCACCAGCGCCGGCCAGCGCTGCACTGCGGCGCGTAGACTGATCGTGGTCGAAAGCATGTTCGATGCGGTCGTCGAAGAGGTGAAGCGCCTGTCCGATCGATTGATCGTGGGAGAGCCTTTTGCCGAACCACAGCCCTTCATGGGCTGCGTGATCGACAACCAGGCCGCCGACCAGCTGGTCGAGAGCTTCCTTTATTTTCTCTCCAACGGCGGCAAGGCGATCAAGCACATGACCCGCGCCGACGACAATCTGCCGTTTCTCAGTCCCGCTATCATCGACACAACCAAGATCGAGAACCGGCCCGACGTGGAATTGTTCGGACCGCTGGTGCAGGTGATCAAGGTCAAGAACCTTGCCGCAGGCATCGCCGAAGCCAACAACACCCGTTTCGGCCTTAGCGCATCGCTGATCGG
>SHLU01000064.1 GCA_004282995.1 Sphingomonadaceae bacterium | reverse complement strand
CTCGGAGGTTAAGAATTTGGCCAACCAGACAGCCAAGGCGACAGAGGAAATTACCAGCACGATCGATACGCTCGAGGGCGAGGCTCGCGCCGTGATCGGCCAGATCGAAGGCGGCGCACAGGCATCTGTCGAAGCCAAGGAATCGGTCGCCAAGATTGAGCACACGCTTTCGGGTGTGTCCGAACTGGTCGAGGAAGTGGACCGCCAGAATGACCAGATCGCGCGTTCGACGACTACGATCAGCAGCCATATCACCAAGGTGCAGGACGTGCTTACCAGCTTTGATAGCGCGGCCATCCACAACGAGCGCAAGCTCGACAGCGCGCACAAGCGGATGGAAGCGCTGGAGCTGACCGCCAGCGAAATGTTCGATGGTATCGTCAAGGCCGGGCTCTCGCCCAAGGACAGCGAGATGGTCGAAAAGGCTCAGGCCCATGCCCAACGCCTAGCCGAGATCGCCGAAGCGTCCATCGAGAGTGGAGAAATCTCGCTCGAAGCATTCTTCGACCACAACTACCAACTTGTCGAAGGTTCCAATCCGCCGCGCTATCGCAATGCGCTCAGCGACTGGGCCGATCGCAACTGGCAACCGATTATCGACGAGATGATCACGAAGCCGGATGCGACACACATGTGCTCGCCTGCCGACATGAATGGGTTCCTTCCGACCCACGTATCGGATCGGTCGCGCGCGCCCACCGGCGATCTGCTCCACGACACCAAATACTGCCGCAATGGCCGCATCATCCTCGATCCGATCGATCAGAAGGCGAAGGCCAGCAACGACCCTTACATGATGGCGGTGTACCGCCAGGAGGGCGACGGACAGCAGTACGAGGTTGTTCGCAACGTCTACGTCCCGCTCTTTATTGCGGGCCGGCGCTGGGGCGATTCGGAACTAGCCTACATCTTCGAATAGACCGAAATCGAAAGCGAGATGGGACCCGGGTCAACATACCGGGGCCCATTCGCGTATCAGTTCTGGCGCCGCGCCATGAAGGCGAGACGTTCGAACAGCATGACGTCCTGCTCGTTCTTGAGCAGCGCGCCGTGGAGCGGGGGTATCGCGCTGTTGGGATTGGAATCCTGCAGGACTTCCAGCGGCATATCCTCGTTGAGCAACAGCTTGAGCCAGTCGAGCAATTCGCTGGTGGAGGGCTTCTTCTTGAGCCCAGGCACTTCACGGATCTCGTAAAAGACATCCATCGCCTTCTTCACCAGCTGCTTCTGCATGCCGGGGAAGTGGACGTCGATGATGTCCGACATCGTCTCGCGGTCAGGGAACTTGATGTAGTGGAAGAAACAGCGGCGCAGGAAAGCGTCCGGCAGTTCCTTCTCATTGTTCGAAGTAATGACCACAATCGGGCGTTCACGCGCAACGATTTCCTCGTGCGTCTCGTAAACATAGAACGACATGCGATCGAGTTCCTGCAACAGGTCGTTCGGAAATTCGATGTCCGCCTTGTCGATTTCGTCGATCAGCAGGACAGGTAGTTGCTCGGCCTCGAAAGCCTCCCACAACTTGCCCTTCTTGATGTAGTTCGAGATATCGTGGACGCGCTCGTCGCCAAGCTGTCCGTCACGCAAACGGGCCACCGCATCATATTCATACAGCCCCTGTTGCGCCTTGGTGGTGGACTTGATGTTCCACTCGATCAGCGGCGCGCCGATGGCCTTGGCGATCTCGTGCGCCAGCACCGTCTTGCCGGTACCGGGTTCGCCCTTGACCAGCAGCGGCCGGCGCAAGGTGACGGCCGCATCGACCGCAACCTTGAGGTCGTCGGTCGCGATATAGCTTTCGGTCCCGGTGAAACGCTTCTCTGCCATCAGTTTTCCTCTGCAACGAATTTTGCGCGTCGTTATCGGGGGTGCCGGATTCTTGCAAGGGGCACCGTCCGGGGGATTTCTTTGATCCGCCAGCAGATCAGCTTCGAGGCAAGGCCATGATGCGCATGGCGAACAATTCGAGCGTACTGGTGTCAACCAGGGCGTCAGGATTGTTCCAGCCCAAGGTCAAGATATGCCAGCGCTCCTCGCGGTCGCGCAGCAGCCATGTCAGGTTGAGAACGCCCGGTTCGGATCCACCCTTGTACCCAATGTAACTCCATTGCGGCTTGACCGCTTCGGAAACTGAAGGGTTGACCGCCAGGATCGCGCGCGCAGTGGTATCCTTGCGCTCGACCAAGCGACGCAGGAGGCCACGCAAATCGGCGGGACTGGCGAACCACTCGACGGTGTCGATCAGGGTTGGTTCAGTGAAAACAGGCGGCGTTATGGCGTTCCGATCGCCGCCGATCTCGGACTGCAATTGGCGCAGGAGGGCGCGCTGCTCGGATTCGCTTGCCTGACCAAAACGCTCGCCCCGAGCGACATCGCCCTTGAGTGCAAAAAGTTCCAGCGTGTCGAGGAAGGGCAGCATGGAGTCCGGCGCGCCATGACCCGACGCGCGAATCTCGCGCTCGATAGCTTCTCTGCCCAACAAAGCGATCAATTGGTCCGTCGCAGTGTTGTCGCTGATCGAGATCATGAGCGTCGCCAGCGTATGGAGCGTGACCGGCGATCCGTCTGGCCAATCCTGCATCATCCCGCTTGGGAATGATTTAGCCGTCAGTTCCACTGTCCGATCCCAACCGGTCTTATGGCGATCGACCTGCTCGGCAAGCGCGGCGAGCACATAGAGCTTGAAAGCCGACCCGATAGCCAGTGGTTGTTCTGCGCCCAATGAGATCACAGGTGCACCATCAACTGCCAAGGGCGCGAAGAGTGCGGTAACTCGCCCCGGTAGTGCCGCCAGTTCGGCGGTGATCTTGGCCGCGCTGTCGTCGACAGGCTCGAAAACTTTGAACAACAGTCCGGTGATCTTTCCTTCAGGTCCGGGCGCGACAGCAATGGTCCCGCGAGCAAGCGCTCGTTCGAAACGAATAGCAATGTTGGCTTGACCGTCTGGGCGCGGGGTCACCGTCTCGACCCCGACTACGGCGCCGAATTGTGCGGTCAGCTGAGCGTTGATGGCCTGCAGCTGTGTTGGGGGAACGGCGGCGAGGAAGCTCTCGGCGAAAACCTCGTCTGGCTCTAACGCTCCCTTGAACACGGCTACGACATCCTGCGCTCGATGCGCCAATCTTCCTTCGGAATCCGCAACATCATGCTCGGGCGCTTGCATGTAAGCACCTGCGGGGACCGTGCTGGTGGCCGCGATGCAAACCATCCCGAGCGCGCAACTGGTCAAGAGGGAACGGAACATGCAAATCTCCTGTTTGGTCACCAGGCCTATGGAACCGTGCTTGCAGCTGCCACAACCCCTGTGGGCCGTCGCCATGGCTCTATCAATGGACTAGGCTCAGCGTGAGCCGACCGAGGGAGCATCCATGCCAACCGAGAAAATCACCATCAATACCGAGGCCGGCCACGAACTTTCGGGGGCGCTTGAGTTGCCGACCGGGCTGGTACGCGGGGCGGCATTGTTTGCGCATTGCTTTACCTGCACCAAGCAGTCGAAAGCGGCCGTCGCGGTGACCCGCGCGCTTGCGCGAGAAGGCATCGCGACACTGCGCTTCGACTTCACCGGGCTAGGGGGAAGCGAGGGGGACTTCGGCCGCGCTGGCTTCAAGAGCGATATCGAGGATCTCATCGCTTCCGCGCGCGCACTTTGCGGCCGGTTCGGTGATGGCATCCTGCTGGTCGGACACAGCCTTGGTGGGGCGGCCGTGCTGGCTGCAGCCGGAATGATGGGGCGCGGAAAGGTTGCTGCTGTTGCCACTATCGGGGCACCGTCCGACGTGCCCCATGTGCTCGAGAACGTGCAAGGCGATCTAGCCGCGATCGAGCGCGATGGAGAGGGGGAGGTCACCATCGCCGGCCGCGCTTTTCGACTGAGCAAGGACTTTATCGATAAGACCCGCGAGGTCGAACTGCTCGAACAGGTGAAGGCCCTGCGCGCGCCATTGCTCATCTGTCATTCGCCGACTGACGAGATTGTGGGCATAGATCATGCTTCGCAGCTGTTTGGTGCAGCCAAGCACCCCAAGAGCTTCATCAGCCTGGCCGGAGCGGACCATTTGCTGACCGGAGCACAGGACGCGCAATTCGCCGCCAGCGTCATTGCAAGCTGGGCTCATCGCTACCTGCCGATGAAAGATGACTGGCCCATGCCAGAGGAGGGGGTCATCGTGCGAACCGGTCACGGCAAGTTCGGAACCGAAGTGCATACCCGATCCCATCGTTTCGTTGCCGATGAACCGACAAGTTATGGCGGGGACGATACCGGCCCGACGCCCTATGATTTGCTCAACGCTGCGCTCGGCACCTGCACGGCGATGACGATGAAGATGTATGCCGATCGCAAGGGCCTGCCATTGGACGGAGTGAGCGTCCATGTAACGCACGAGCGCAAGCATGACGAAGATCACGGCCACGCGATGGAAAAGGGCACCGAAATTCAGGCGCTCAACCGAGTGATCCTGATACGCGGCGGCGACCTGACTGCCGAGGATCGGGCCAAGCTCATCGAAATTGCCGACAAGTGTCCCGTTCACAAAACATTGGAAAGCCACCTCCATATTCACACGAGGAGCGAAGAATGATCATCATCACCGGAAGTGTGACTGTGCAGACCGACAAGCGCGAAGAAGCGCTGGCGCTCGGCTGCGAACACTCCGCCCGTTCGCGCAAGGAAACTGGCTGCATCGCCCATAATTGCCATGTCGACGCCGAGAACCCGCTGCGGCTCCATTTTTTCGAGAAATGGGAAGATGCAGCGTCGGTGAAGGCGCATTTCGCAGTGCCGGAATCGCGACAATTCATGCAGCAGATGGGCGCCTTCGCCAAGGCTGCGCCCGACCTGAAAATCTATCGGGCCGAGGCTGTCGATCCTGCGACGCTCTAGGCGTCGATCATGTCGCGATCGATTTCACCGGCACGGTTCTGGATGAAGTTGAACCGGTGCTCCGGGTTGCGCCCCATCAGACGGTCGACCAGTTCCTTCACCGCATGGCGCTGCTCATGCTCGGGCGGGAGGGTGATGCGGATCAGAGAGCGGCTTTGCGGGTCCATCGTCGTTTCGCGCAACTGCTGCGGATTCATTTCGCCAAGACCCTTGAAGCGACCGACATCGACCTTCTTGCCCTTGAACACAGTCTCTTCAAGTTCGGCGCGATGTGCATCGTCGCGGGCGTAGCGACTCTCCTTCCCGGCAGTGAGGCGATAGAGCGGGGGCTGGGCCAGGAACAGGTGCCCCCGCTTCACGATCTCTGCCATTTCCTGGAAGAAGAACGTCATCAGCAATGTGGCAATATGTGCACCGTCTACATCGGCATCGGTCATGATGATGATGCGATCGTACCTTAGCGCTTCCGGATCACAGTCCTTGCGCATCCCGCAGCCCAGCGCGAGCGCGAGGTCGGCAATCTCCTGATTGGCGCGGATCTTGTCGGCACTGGCGCTGGCGACGTTGAGGATCTTGCCGCGAATAGGCAGGATGGCCTGGGTCTTGCGGTTGCGCGCCTGCTTGGCGCTGCCACCTGCGGAGTCGCCTTCGACGATGAACAGTTCGGTCTCGCCTCCGCCTTCGCCGCTGCAATCGGTCAGCTTGCCGGGCAGGCGCAACTTTTTGGCATTGGTCGCCGTCTTGCGCTTGATCTCGCGTTCCTGCTTGCGCCGGAGCCGTTCGTCCATCCGCTCCATCACACTGCCGAGCAGCGCCTTGCCGCGCTCCATATTGTCGGACAGGAAATGGTCGAAATGGTCACGCACCGCGTTTTCAACCAGGCGCGCAGCATCGGGCGAGGTCAGCCGGTCCTTGGTCTGGCTCTGAAACTGGGGATCGCGGATGAACACGCTGAGCATGATCTCGGAACCGGTCATCACGTCGTCGGCGGTGATGTCCTTGGATTTTTTTGTGCCGGTCAGCTCGCCAAAGGCGCGCAACCCCTTGGTCAAGGCCGCCCGCAAACCTTGTTCATGCGTCCCGCCATCCGGAGTAGGGACGGTATTGCAATACCAGCTGGTCGATCCGTCCGAATAGAGCGGCCAGGCAATGGCCCATTCGACCCGGCCCTGCTCGTCTGGGAAATCCTGACTGCCTGTGAAAGGTTCGGCGGTCACACACTCGCGGGTGCCAACCTGTTCCTTGAGGTGATCGGCAAGGCCGCCGGGAAACTTGAACACCGCTTCCTCGGGCACGTCTTCGCTTGCCAGCGAGGCCGCGCATTTCCAGCGGATCTCGACACCGGCGAAAAGATAGGCCTTCGACCGCGCCAGCTTGAACAGTCGGGCGGGCTTGAATTGCCGGTCACCGAATATTTCGCTGTCGGGCGTGAAGGTGACGGTGGTGCCGCGACGGTTGGGCGTCGGTCCGAGCTTCTCGATCGGCCCGAGTGCCTGCCCGCGCGAGAATTCTTGTGCGTAGAGCTCGCGGTCACGAGCAACCTCTACTCTGGTATGGCTCGACAAGGCGTTGACGACGCTCACGCCGACACCGTGCAAGCCGCCAGAGGTAGCATAGGCCTTGCCGGAAAATTTGCCTCCGGAATGCAGCGTCGACAGGATTACTTCGAGCGTCGATTTGCCCGGAAACTTGGGGTGTTCATCAACCGGAATGCCGCGCCCATTGTCGGCGATCGAGACCGTGTTGTTTCCCTCGACCCGGATTTCAATGCGACTGGCATGACCCGCCACCGCCTCGTCCATGGCATTGTCGAGCACTTCGGCGACGAGGTGGTGCAGGGCGCGTTCGTCGGTCCCGCCGATATACATACCGGGCCGGCGACGGACCGGCTCCAGCCCCTCGAGCACTTCGATGGAGGAACTGTCATAGTCGCCGCTGGACGCAGGCGTATTCTCGAAAAGATCGTCGGACATGGCGAAAGGCTATAGGCCCCGGATTTGAACCCTCACAAGCGGTGCGGCAGGGTTTTGCGCAGCGGCGGCGGGCGTTGTCAGAAACGCGATGGCGCAGGATCGACAATCACGACCTCATCACCGCGAACTTCGCGCACTTCCATCGCCCGTTCGACGATACCATTGCGGCCAAAGCGGAAGGCTCCATCAAGGCCGAGGAAGCCGTCGTCGGCATAAAGCTTGCCGGTCGGGAAGTCCCGGCCGACACGCCAGTCGCGCGCGACCCGCAGGGCCAGCAACACGCTGTCATAGCCGAGCGTGGCAATACGATAAGGCTGGTTGCCGAAGCGCGAATTGTAGCTGTCGGAGAAGCGTTTGAATCTTGCATCCGATACAGCAGCAAACCACGTGCCCCGCAGCGCGCTGGCCCGCGTTACGTCGCTTTCGCCGCTGAGAAGTTCGGTCGCGAGCAGCTGCGTATTGCCTGCACCGCCTGGCTTGAGAACGCCGGCAGCCTGGATAGCGAGCCGGGCGCTGTCAGCAATGAGGACGGTGTCGTATCCTCCGCGCGACTGCAACCTGCGAGCTGCACCCACGACCGAGGTGTTACCGCGCGAATACTGCTCGATCCCGGCAAGGTTGAGACCCTCAGCCCGCAATGCCGAGGTCAGCGCCAGTTCGGCTCTTCGGCCGTATTCACCGTCGGGCACGATAGCGGCGATATCGCGCGCACCGCGGGTCTTGGCATAGGCGATTGATCGGCGGATCGACTGGCCGGGCAAATGACCCATCACGAAGACGTCGGTCGACGCCACGCTTTCGTCATTGGAATAGGAAATGATCGGGACGTTGGCCGGTCGCGCCTCGGCCTGCACCAAGGCGACGTTTTCTGACATCAAGGGGCCTAGGATCAGCTTGTTGCCATCAGCAATCGCCTTGCGGGCGGCTGATCGCGCATCGGTAGCGGTATCATAGGTCGTGATCCGGAGATTGCTGGCATTGGTGTCAAGCAGCGCCATGGTCGTCGCATTGGCAATCGACTGGCCTACGCGCGCGTTGCTGCCCGACATCGGCACGAGCAATGCAACGCGATGGCGGCTCTGATCGGTCGGCAGGGCGGTCGCACTGGGTTCAGGGGCGGGGCGCTCGGTTTCCACGGCCGGCCCGGTCGACGCCGCGCCTCCACCCGGAATGATCTGGCAACCGGCCAGAAACGCCGCCGAACCTGCCACGACCAGTGCCTTGCGCACCAGTTTAAAGCCCATCATACTTGCGACTCCCAACCCTTATCTTCATGCCTTGTCGGGTGCAGCATCAACTTTCAGCCGAACCCTTACCTGCGGGTCTCTATATAGTCGCCACGCCTATTGGCAATCTTGGCGATATCACGCTGCGGGCGATCGAGACGCTGTCGCGCTGCGACGCGGTTGCTTGTGAAGATACCCGCGTGGCAGGCAAGCTTCTGAAACATCTGGGTATTAGCAAGCCGCTGTGGCGGCATGACGATCACGCCGATGAAAAGGCGCGTGCTGCGATCGTCTCCTCGCTGAGTGACAAGTCGGTTGCGCTGGTCAGTGATGCAGGCACACCGCTGATCTCCGATCCGGGCTACCGCCTCGCCCGCGAAGCCCGCGCAGCGGGCCATCTGGTCACCACCATTCCCGGCGCCTGCGCTGCCATCGCCGGACTTACGATTTCCGGACTGCCAAGCGACCGTTTCCTGTTTGCAGGCTTTTTGCCGGTCAAGGACAAGGCTCGGCGCGAAGTGCTGCGCGAATTCGGCACTGTCGATAGTACCCTGGTGTTTTACGAAACCGGCCCGCGATTGGGAAAGAGCCTTGCCGCCATTACCGAGGAACTGCCCGGCCGTGAGACGGCGGTGGCGAGAGAACTAACCAAGCTGCACGAGGAAAGCCGGCGAGGCGATCCCCAGTCGCTCGCCGCGCATTACGAAGCCAATCCCCCCAAGGGCGAGATCGTCCTGATGGTTGGCCCGCCGGTTGAAACGAGGTCGCAGGTCGATCCGGACGAAGCCTTGCGTGAAGCGCTTGAGACCATGAAGGCATCGCAGGCGGCCGGCCATGTTGCCAAATTGACCGGGATCGATCGGAAGCAACTCTACGCCCGGGCCATGGAACTGAAAGAGTGAAACGGCAGCGCGCCGAGCAGGAAGGCCGCAAGGGTGAACAGCGGGCTGCCCTGTGGCTGCGGGCCAAGGGCTGGTCGATCCTTGCCGAGCGGGTCAAGACACCCGTCGGCGAAATCGATCTTGTCGCCCGCCGCAGGGGCTTGGTCGCCTTTGTCGAGGTCAAGTGGCGCAAGGAGAGAAGCGCGCTCGATGATGCAATCGATGCCCGGCGGCTCGCGCGGGTGGCAGCCGCAGCCGAGGCCGTTGCGCACGACTATGCGACCCAAGGTGAGGATATCCGCGTCGACGTGATCCTGCTTGCACCCGGCGCCTTCCCGCGCCACATCGCCAACGCCTGGCAACCATAGGAGCGAATATGTCCCTGCGCGTCGCGGTCCAGATGGACCCGCTGGAAAGCATCAATATCGCCGGGGATTCGAGCTTCGCGCTGATGCTGTCGGCTCAGCAACGGGGCCACACCGTGTGGCACTATGATGTCCACTCGCTGGCCTATGAAGATGGCCGGATCACCGCCCATGCGGCCCCTGTCACCGTGCAGCGGGTGAAAGGCCACCATTTCACTGAAGGCGAACGGCGCAAGATCGATCTGGCGAAGGATATCGACGTCGTGCTGATGCGACAGGATCCACCGTTTCACCTCGGCTACATTTCTGCAGCGCTCCTGCTCGACCGGCTCAAGGGCACGACGCTGGTGGTCAATGATCCCCGCGAAGTCATCAATGCGCCAGAAAAGATGTTCGTACTGGATTACGCGCAGTTCATGCCGCCGACGCTGATCGCGCGAGAACTGAGCGACATTCGCGAATTCCAGGCCAAGCATGGCGCGGTGGTGGTCAAGCCGTTGCATGGCAATGGCGGGAAGGCGATCTTCAAGATTGATGCCGACGGCGGCAATCTCTCGGCCCTGAGCGAGGTGTTCAACCAAACCTGGCCCGAACCGCACATGGTCCAGCCTTTCCTCCCCGAAGTCGCCGAGGGTGACAAGCGCATCGTGCTGGTCGATGGCGATTTTACCGGTGCCATCAACCGCAAGCCGGGCAAGGGCGAGTTCCGCTCCAACCTGGCGCAGGGCGGCTTTGCCGAAGCCGCCGGATTGACGCCGAAAGAGGAAGAAATCTGCGCCACGATGGGACCCGAGCTCAAACGGCGCGGGCTGGTATTTGTCGGCATCGACGTGATCGGCGGCAAATATCTGACCGAAATCAACGTGACGTCACCGACCGGGATCGTCGCTATCGACAAGTTCAACGGCACCGATACGCCGGCGCTGATCTGGGACGCGATCGAAGCGCGCCACGCGGCGATGTAGTCAATCCTTCTCGCGCGGATGGGCGCCGCGATAGGCATCCAGCAACGTGGCTGCATCGACCTTGGTGTAGATCTGTGTCGAACCCAGGCTCGCATGGCCAAGCAATTCCTGCAGGCTTCTCAAATCGGCTCCGGCGCCGAGCAGGTGGGTGGCAAAACTGTGACGCAGC
>SHLU01000189.1 GCA_004282995.1 Sphingomonadaceae bacterium | reverse complement strand
TCGTTTTTTCTCGGGCGAAGATACAACCGCGAAATGCCAAGGCTGGTGATTAGCCCCGTTGGGCGCGCCACCGGCAGCCAGTATTGCTTGTTCAACAATTTCCCGCGGGACAGGCTTGTCGGAGAAATAGCGACAGCTACGCCGGGTCGAGAGCTTCTCGCGCATGGCGGTCGCGCGGGCGATGCGTTCGGAATCGGGAAGGGCAGGTAGGGCGTAGGGAATCGTTTCGTGCTTGGTCATCTGCTAGCTATGCCGTGGTGCAGGGCCAATGGAAAGCAACGCGGATCGCCCATATTGACATCAATGTAAGTATGACGCATCCTCGGGCCATGCTCGCCAACCGACCCCTCGTTCATCCTGACCGCCAGACCGTCCGGTTCCGGCCGATCAAAGCATGGCGCCATTTCCGCAAGCTGGTGGCCGACAAGGAAGACACCGCGCAGGTATTCCACATCATAGAAGCGACCAAAAGTCGCAAGAGCCACCGCGAGGCATGGAAGTTCTTACGGTCGCCGGAAGGACAGCGCTTGCTGGATGAGGCTGTCGATATTCCGACTGTTCTTGATGATCATGATCGCTGGGCCAATTGCGGCCCGAACAGCGTCGCGCAAAGATATATCCGTTTCATGAAGCGGGAAGGGCTGTCCGCCGCCGGACTGGTAGCAGAGTCCCACCGCTGGTTGCCGCCGGAAAAACGCCTTCCTGATCTGACCGAATGGTATTTCGAGCGGCTGCGCGATACCCATGACCTGTTTCATGTGCTCACCGGCTATGGCCGCGATGCCTTGGGCGAACAGGCGCTGTTGGGCTTCAGCTACGAACAGAACCACAACCCGGGCATTCTTTTCATTGCCTATGCGGGCGCACGCGAGATCCGCAAGGCCACGGGGACTAGCGCGCCGCTTTATGCGGCGGTCAAGGAAGGCCGCGAGCTTGGCCGCACAGCGCAGAAACTGGCGCATATGGATGTCGAGCAGGTCATGCGCGAAGATATCGACAAGGCCCGCCAACGGCTCGGCATCGGGCAGCCGGTTATCTATCGCGAATGCCTGAAGATTCTCGAGGCAGAGGGTCACATTGGGCAGGACCTGCTTGCCCCGCAAGCGGCTTAGCGGTCTGCTTTGGGAATCACGAATTTGAGGGCCGACCAGGTTTCGTCCACGGCGCATTTCTTGGTATCGATGAACCCGGCAGCAAGCCCGATGCGCTGGACCTCGTCCTGGTCGAGCACGGTTTCGCTGCCCGACCCCTTCTTGGGCCAACTGACCCAGACCTGCCCGTCAATCGCAATCTGCTGGCGCAGTCTGCCCAGCCTCTCTTCCAAAACCTTCGCATCGGTCACGAAAATATGCGCTGCGTCCAGCCCTTCCGCCGGATCGCCGACAAAGGTCAGTTCAAGCGCATATTCGCCGATTTCGTCCTGAATGCTTTCGGGCATGGCTTCGAACCAGCACCGCTGCCCGTCGCGCAGGTTGAGCTTCTTCGCCAGCGGTGTTTCAGAATATCCTGCGGTCACCATGTTCCTTCCTGCATGATACAATCGCCCCAGTCGACGGCAAGGTGCCAAAGCGCTCCGACAGCCAGCGCACGCGCCCACCACCTGGGGATGACCAACAATAGCATGTAGAACGCACCGGCATAGATCGTGTGCAGCGGGTGGAAGCCGATGCTGCACCGCCCGGGATCGAAGATGGGATTGGCCAGCAGATGGTCGAGATCGATCAAATTGGCCGCCAGGATCACGAGGCCGGCGCGCTGCCAGTTGTCGCGCCATAACAGCCAGGCGATTGCAAAGGGCACAACGATGTGGCCGCCATAATGCAGCATCGGCTGCAAGATCGCCGCCGTGCTGCCGTTGATCAGGCTTCCATCCATTCGCGGAAGAAACCGGCATGGGCTTCGCGCAGATCGTCAAGCGATACCGCGCTGCTGCCGATCGAGAGCCTGTCACCGCCCACGGTGCCGATCTTTTCGAATGGCACTTCGGCCCGGTCGAGGTCCGCTTCATCGCGATAGGTCACGAGATAACGTGCCTGGCTTTCATTGAACGCGAACTCGCTGGTCATCGCGTCCACCGTCGCGCCGATTCCGCCGGCCAGCGCCATTTCGGCAAGTGCCACGACAATGCCGCCATCGCTGATGTCATGCACCGCAGTCACCTTGCCCTCGGCGATGAGCTTGCGAATGATGGCGCCGTTGAGCTTCTCGTCCTCGAGATCGACCCGCGGCGGGGCGCCTGCCTCCAGCCCATGCAATTCGCGCAGCCACAGCGACTGACCCATGTCCGGGTAATGCGGGCCGATGGCCGCGATGAATTCGCCCGAGGCCTTGAAGCTCATCGTCATCATGTGATCGTAATCGTCGATCAGGCCGACACCGCCAATTGCAGGTGTCGGCAGGATGGCCGAGCCTCCGCCGGTCGCCTTGCTCTCGTTATAAAGCGAGACATTGCCGCTCACGACGGGGAAGTCGAGCGCGCGACAGGCATCGCCCATGCCGCGGAGCGCCTCGACGAACTGGGTCATGATTTCAGGTCGCTGAGGGTTGGCGAAATTGAGGCAGTTGGTCACCGCCAGTGGTCGCGCACCCACGGCACACAGATTGCGAAATGCCTCGGCAATGGCCTGTTTGCCGCCTTCATAGGGGTCGGCGTAGACATAGCGCGGGGTGCAGTCGGTGCTGATTGCCAGCGCCTTCTTGGTCCCGTGTACCCGAACGACGCCGGCATCGCCGCCCGTCTGCAGGGTGTCGGCGCCCACCTGGCTGTCATATTGCTCGGCAATCCAGCGCCGCGACGCAAGGTCGGGGGTGGCAATCAGCTTAAGCAGGTCGCCACAGATATCGTTGCTTTTCGGCACTTCACCGAGCGGTGCGACCTTGGCCCAGGCCTGGTACTCCTCGCTCGAAAGGGTCGGCCGTTCGTACAGCGGTGCCTCGTCGGCAAG
>SHLU01000063.1 GCA_004282995.1 Sphingomonadaceae bacterium | reverse complement strand
TGCCTGGGCTGCATGAGTTTTGGCGATGTCCAAGCGAAAGGGCACGACTGGACCCTGAGCGAGGCGGAGTCGCGCCCGTTTTTCAGACAGGCGCTGGAGGCGGGGATCAATTTCTTCGACACGGCCAACGCCTATTCTGGCGGGACGAGCGAGGAAATCACGGGCAAGCTGCTGCGCGAGATGGCGCATCGCGACGAGATCGTAATCGCAACCAAGGGGTTCTTTCGCTGGCGGCAGGCACCCAACACCGGCGGACTTTCAGCCAAGGCACTGATCCATGCTGTCGACGACAGCCTGCGCCGGCTCGGCACCGACTACATCGATCTTTATCAGATCCACCGTCTCGACCCGCTAACGCCGATGGAGGAGATCGTCGAGACACTCGACGGCATCGTGCGCAGCGGGAAGGTCCGCTATGTCGGCGCGTCGAGCATGTATGCGTGGCAGTTCCAGAAACTGCTCCACATCGCCGACAAGGGCGGATTCAAGAAGTTTGTCTCGATGCAGAATTACTTAAACCTGCTCTATCGTGAGGAGGAACGCGAAATGCTGCCGCTGTGCCGCGACTACGGTATCGCGGTGATGCCGTGGAGCCCGCTGGCACGCGGCAAGCTGGCGCGACCGGCCAAGGCAGACACGACTCGTCGATCCGACACCGACCGTCTGATTCCTGCACTTTTCGGCCGCACAGAAGAGGCCGACCGGGCGGTGATCGACGCGGTCGAAGCAGTCGCCCACGCGCGCGGCATCCCGATGGCGCAGGTAGCGCTTGCCTGGGTGCTGCAAAAGGATGGCGTTACCAGTCCGATCGTGGGTGCGACCAAGACCAAACATATCGACGATGCGGTGGCCGCGCTTGACCTGGCATTGACGCCTGATGAGATCGCGGCGCTCGAGCAGAATTACTTGCCTCATGAAGTGACCGGTATATTCGCCATGCCGCCAGCCGAACTGCAGCTTTCGATCAAGAGCAAATGATCTTCTGGCTGCTCCGCCTGCCGTTTGCGAGCGGCCGACCGGCTAGCTGCCATACGCGCGCTTGACGCTTCGGAATTAAAGTTAGTTTCGCACTCGCTCGGGCATCCCGACATCCTCGAGTGCGCTTGCATCGTCAAGCGTGACATCACGCGCCGGGATAACGGTCAGTTCGCCATTGGTCTCGAGGATGACCCAATTCGCGCCGGCATCATCGTGAATACCTTCAAGGCGCAGGGCAGCGCGGATTTCAGCTTCGGATATCCGCGCTTTCGCCATGGCATCGCGCAGGAACTCGCTCTTGTGGGTCAGCAGGGTCGGTCGTGCCTTCACGACCCTGGACCCGAGTTCGGTCTTGCGGACCCAGAAGGTGGCGAGATACTGGCACGCCGCGATCACCAGGATTGCCAGTACCGCGTCCAGGGTTGCTACGTTCTTGAGCAGTATCCCGCTCGCCGCAAGGCTCCCGACAGCGATATTGATGATCCAGTCGAAATTGTTGAACTGGCTCGTAGCGCGCTTGCCGACAATTCGGACAAGGGCCACGATCAGGACGAAGAACAGCACTGCATTGAGCGCCACCTCGACCATTCGCGGCCAACCTGACCAGAGGTTAATTGCCTCAGCCATCGGCGAGCACCTGGTAGTCGATAGGCTTGAACGACCCCCCGTTCGATGCGTAGGCGGAACAAGCGGTCAGGCCGATCACCAGGTCCATTTCGGCACGCAAGGTAATGGAATCGCCCGCCTTGCTCGGGGGCGGATCGACCCGCAAGTTGCCGCTCGTAGTATCCACCGGCACATTCATGAAGATATTGAACGCCGTCGGGATCATGTCTTCCTCGACACCATACGGGGCCAGCGCCGCGGCCAGATTCCCAAAGCAGCCGCGATGTTCCGGCTTGTCGGGATAGAAATGGCGGAAGGTGGCCCGGCTGCAAGGCGTCAGGAGGAAA
This sequence comes from Sphingomonadaceae bacterium, assembly GCA_004282995.1. Lineage (GTDB taxonomy): Bacteria > Pseudomonadota > Alphaproteobacteria > Sphingomonadales > Sphingomonadaceae > Parerythrobacter. Next base: position 8,667 of record SHLU01000063.1, on the reverse strand, counting down.
TCGTGTACGCCGACCGTATCCTCGCCGATGGTCAGCATTACGTTGGAACGGTTCGACCAAAGCCGGTTACCGGTCGTCAGCTTGATCGTTTCCTCATAGTCGAAGGTTCGGCCATTGGAGATGACTTCGCCCACATCATCCAACTTGTAGGCGAGCATATCCGACACTTGCTGTCCTTGCGGATCGCTGACCCGCAACGTGTTTCCTGCGCGCAGTTCGAAAGCGACGCCCGAGCGGGGTTCGATCCGCTTCACGACTTGCTCTTGCGCGGATCTTGGAAGGGGCAGCTCCAAGCCTCGTCGACCTGACGCCCGCTATACTGGCGCGCTTCGCTCGACTCGCCGTGGCGCGAGAGCATCGGATTGATGTCTCCGGCCAGTTCGCGGTCCCGATCGAGAATGCGTTCGCGCATCCTTTCATACCGACCTGCCTCGCGCAATTGCTCGAACTGGTCGTGGAGGTTGAATACCAGCGTGGGATATTGCGTTCGCCGCGCCGGGCGCGATGCCTGCGGGTGCATTCCGACCACAAAATAGGCCGCACCCCCGAAGCTGAGCGAAAAATGAGGGCTGCCCGGATCGCTGCTGACTGCCTGGTCGTAGTCCTGACCCCGCCACGCATCCTTGTGTGCCAGCGATTGAAGACGCTCCCACAACGCCTTCTCGAAATCGCCCTCGTCGAGGCTCTCCGGACCCTGGAAAATCACAGCGAAGCTGCGCAAACCGTCCGGATCGCGCCGATAGGCGTAACTCCACTGGAGCAGCCGATCATGGATTTCGATATCATCCCAGGCGCTCGTCAGGGACCAGGCGCAATACACCTCCAATGTGTCCCGCGCGAGCGCGGACTTGGCACCAACGCATGGGAAGTCCGATTGGCGGATATGGTTTGTGAACGAAGAAATCATCGCTTCGCGGTCGATCGCCATCGGCGGATCGGCAACGAGGGTTCCGGTTTGGGTTTGCATGGTCGCCTAACGCACGAAGTCGAAAATTGCTCCAAGCAAACAGACTAAAGGCTCTGCATCAAGTGAAAGCCATCAGACTTTGCTGATGGACTGCTCGAACAGCCTCTGGACATCTTCCGGGCGACATAGATCTGTGCCCGGAGTCAGCACTGCCGCGGCTCCCGCGGCCAGCCCGAAACGAAATGCATCTTCCGGCTTTCGTCCCATCGCCAACGCATGCACCATCGCGGCCAGGAAACTGTCGCCCGCACCGACGGCGCTGCAAGCGTCCACCGCCAATGCCGACAGGCGCAGCAGACCTGAACGGCTGGCGAGCAAGGCACCTTCCGAGGCCATGGTAACGGCGAGATATTCGGCGTGGCCGCGCTCAATAACGGCCATGGCCGCATCTGCAATGGCCTTCTCACCTCTCACATCCTCGCCAACCAGACTGCGAAATTCGCTGATGCTGGGCTTGGCCAGGAAGACATCTCCTCCGGCCAGACCAGCGGCCAGGGCCGGACCTGAGGTATCGAGTACAAAGCGCATTCCTTGCGCCTTGGCCATGGCCGCGACCCTGGCATAAAAATCTTCCGGCACTCCGCGCGGCAGGGAACCGCTCGCAACAAAGTAGTCATGCTTCGCGGTTTCGAGCTTCTTGAGGCAAGCACGCCATTCGGCTTCGCTCACTTCGGGACCACCGGGAATAAAACGATACTCCTGGCCGCTGCTGCGTTCGTGCACGGCAGCGGCAACGCGGGTCTGGCCGGCAATCCTTATCGGCGTGCGCACCAGTTGATGCAAATCCAGCAAGCCGTCGAGCGCCACTCCGGTTGCGCCGCCAGACAGGTAATAGCACCGCGCATTGCCACCCAGCCGGACGAACACGCGCGCCACATTGATGCCGCCACCGCCGGGATCATATCGCTCTGCGCTCGCCCGCATCTTGCGTGACGGGATCACTCGGTCAACTTCATACGCCGCATCAAGAGTAGGATTCATTGTCAACGTGCCCAGGTCCATCATGCGACTGGCTCCTTCTTGCTCGCGGTCTCCGCGAAGTCCCGTTCCGCCTGCGCGACATGGCGCTTGACCGCCACAAAGCTGTCAGGGGTCACTGAGATCGAATCGATCCCGCATTCGACTAGGAAACGGGCAAATTCCGGATGGTCGCTGGGAGCCTGTCCGCACAGGCCGACTTTGGTGCGATGCCGGTGTGCCTCGGTGATGACATGGCGGATCATCCATTCGACAGCCGGGTCGCGCTCATCGAACTGCTCGGCCAGCAATTCGGAATCGCGGTCTATCCCGAGGGTCAGCTGAGTGAGATCGTTGCTGCCGATAGAAAAGCCGTCGAACCGATCTGCAAACTCGCCCGCCAATACGACATTGGCCGGGATCTCGCACATGACATAGACTTCAAGACCGTCGTCGCCACGCTGCAGTCCTGCACCGGCCATTACCTCCAGAACTCGGTCTGCTTCCTCCAAGGTCCGGCAAAACGGGATCATTACCGCGACATTGGTGAAGCCCAATTGCTCTCGCAGTCGCTTGATCGCGCGGCATTCCAGCTCGAAACCGGCACGGTATAACGGTGAATAATAGCGCGATGCTCCGCGGAAACCGAGCATCGGATTTTCCTCTTCCGGCTCGAACGAAGCCCCGCCGACCAGCCCTGCATATTCATTGGTCTTGAAATCGCTCATCCGCACAATGACCGGCTCCGGATGGTGAACCGCGGCGATCCTGGCGAGGCCGAAAGCGAGTTGATCGACGAAGTACTCGCCCTTGTCCGCATATCCGGCAGTCAGTCGCGCGATTTCCGCCTTGGCCGCTGCGTCTTCCAGCTCATCGTAATGAACCAGCGCCATCGGATGTACTTTGATGGTGTTGGCGACGACGAATTCCATCCGCGTCAGCCCGACCCCGTCGGTGGGGAGCTGCCACCAGCGGCTGGCTGCACCTGGATCGGCCAGATTGAGCATGACCTTGGTACGGGAGGCAGGCAGATCTGTCAGATCGATCGTCTCAGCAGCGATCTTGGCTGCTCCTGCGTAGACTACACCCTGATCGCCTCCGATGCAGCTGACCGTCACCTCTTGTCCCGATCGCAGCACCTCCATGGCATCGCCGGTGCCGACAATCGCAGGAAGGCCGAATTCGCGGCTGACGATGGCCGCGTGCGAAGTCCGCCCGCCGTGATCGGTGACAATGGCAGCGGCACGCTGCATGATCGGCACCCAGTCGGGATCAGTGGTAGAGGTCACCAACACCGATCCTTCCACGAAATCCGCGATGTCCGCAGCGCTTTTGATCCGGCAGACCTTACCTGACGCTGCCGCTGCGCCGATGGCGAGGCCGGTTGCCAACACCTCTCCATGCTGCTCCAGCGAATAAGAGCGGAGCGTACCGCGATCAGCGCGCGACTGGACCGTTTCGGGCCGCGCCTGGACGATGAAAAGCCCGCCGTCAGGGCCATCTTTCGCCCATTCCATATCCATCGGGCAGCCGTAATGCGTTTCAATGAGTGTGGCCCAGCGCGCCAGCTGCAAGACTTCGCTGTCTGTCAGCACGAAGCCCGCACGCTCTTCGGCGCTGGTTTCGACGTTCACCGTGGTCCCTTCTCCGCTTGCCGGATAGACCATCTTGATCGCTTTCGCGCCGCGATTTTTTTGGATTATCGGGTAAAGCTCCGGGTCAGGCAGCAGAGGCTTGAAGACTTGCCAAGCATCGGGATCAACTGCGCCCTGAACAACATTCTCGCCCAGTCCCCATGCGCCGTCGATCAATACCGAGTCGGGAAAGCCACTCTCTGTATCGATTGAAAACATGACCCCGGAGCTGGCCAGGTCAGCCCGAACCATCTGCTGCACACCGATCGACAGCGCGACGGCATCTTCGGCAAAACCGTGGGCTGCGCGATAAGAGATCGCCCGGTCAGTATAAAGCGAGGCGTAACAACGGCGGCAAGCGTCGAGCAGAGCCTCTTCTCCACTGATATTGAGAAAAGTCTCCTGCTGGCCAGCGAAGCTTGCTTCGGGCAAGTCTTCGGCGGTGGCACTGGAACGGACAGCGGTTGCCAACGCCGGATCACCCGCCTCGTCCGCCAGATCGCGATAGGCCTTGCCGATTGCTTCTTTCAGCCTATCGGGCCATTGCCCGGCGAGGACCGCCGCGCGGATGGCAGCACCCGCCTCGGCCAGCGAATGTCTGCCCGCTGCGAGGGCTGCGAAATGGTCGCTGATGACCGACGCAAGTTCATTATGCGCGATAAAGAACCGAAATGCGTCGGCAGTTGTCGCAAAGCCGGGCGGCACAGCGATCCCCTGCGGGACCAGAGCGCCGATTAATTCACCCAAGGATGCATTCTTCCCGCCGACCTTGCCGACATCGCCTCTCGACACGTCTCTGAAATTCAAGATCAAGGCCTCGGTCATGCTGGCGCTCCCCCTGGTGCATTGATTGCGGTGCGTGCAGGCGCAAGTCGAAGATGCAGCGATGTCTGGGGGCATCCTATAGGGAACCTACCGTAGGAGGCAGCGCCGACCGGCGTGCAATCGATCGCAGGATCATGCCGCTGATTTCTTTGCGACCAAGCCATCCCTGCGGAGGAATCGCTCCCGATGGATGGGCCGATGGCAGCAGGGTCGCACGGGGTAGGCTTCCGGAACACTACGGATAGGCGAGCAGAGCCGAAGTGTCTGATGGTCTGCGACGATGAGCATTCCTGACCATTTGGCATCATGCCCACAGCGGTGATTTCGCTCCCCCTACCCTTGTTGGTGCTGGGGTTCCTTGCCGCTGCCAGTGCCGTCTGGTGGGCTGGAACACGGCTACCCCGCTATGTCGTCGCGTTGAGCGACAAGACCGGTTTGGGACAGGGCTTCGCAGGCATGCTGGTGCTGGGCGGAATCACTTCGCTGCCGGAACTGGCGACCGCCACCACCGCTGCGGCCATCGGAGCGCCCTTGTTGGCCCTCAATGACGTATTGGGCAGTGCCGGATTCAACATTCTGCTGCTCGCAATGGCAGACATGATGCTCGGCGAACGACCGCTGACGTCGGTCGTGGCCAAGCCAGTCACATTGATCCAGGGTGTGCTGGGGATGATGGTTCTGGCGCTGGTAATCGCCGCTATCACTGCTGGCGACAGCCCCATCCTTGGCCTGATCGGATGGTGGCCGGTGATCATTTTTGCGGCTGCGCTACTCGCATTAAGGATTTCCGACCGGTCTGAACGGCGCCCGATGTGGTTGGTGATAGGCCAACCCGGTCTGGCATTGGCGATCAAAGCGGAACAAAGCGACATTGGCTGGCACGAAATATTGCTCGGACTGGCGATGCTTGCGGTAGTGATACTGTTAGGCGGCGCTACGCTGGCAGTGACCGCCACCCTGATCGCCGGTCAGACCGGTATCGGCGGCAGCATCATGGGATTCCTGTTCGTATCTGCAGCAACCTCCTTGCCTGAATTTTCGGCGATCATCGGTGCCGTCAGAAGCCAGCGATACGAGTTGGCGATCGGCGAAGTCTTTGGCTCCAACCTGTTCAACCTGGCACTGATATTCATCATCGACCTTGTCTATGTGGGACCTCCGGTGCTGAACATGGCCGGACCTTTCGAGGCGACAGCGGCTTTGCTGGCCCTGATCATGTCGGGAGTGTTTGTCCTTGGCCTGATAGAGCGCCGGGATCGCACCATCGTTCGCATGGGAGAGGATTCGATAGCAGTACTGCTTGTCTATGCAGCGGGCCTTGCCGTCCTGCTTGCCCTCGGATCGCTGCCTTGAATGGCGCTGCCCTAGGACAATTGCATAGCGCGACAGCCGCAGCCCCCCTCTAAACTCTCTGCATGGTGAACCGCGTCGAGCACGAACTTCCAGCCGTCGGCGAGGCGGCATTTCTCGGCAAGTCTCTGCGCAAGACATATATCACCGGCGAGACCGAGGTGCATGCGCTGCGCGGCGTGGATCTGCAGATCAACATGGGCGAGGTGCTGGTCCTTCTCGGGCCATCCGGCAGCGGGAAATCGACTTTTTTCGTCAGACGCGCCAACCAGTACAACCCGGCCGGGCCGCAGCCACTGGGGATCAAGAGGCGGCAAGCCGTCCGGTACTGGTCCCGTCATTTTCAGGCGAGAAGATCTTGTTCCGGTTCGCGCGCAATCGGCTCTGGAATCGCGAGCTGGCCGTGCCATTCATGCCGGTGCGATGTCGGCAATATCTCTTGCCAGAACCTGTCGAAGGTGGCGGCACCAAGCAACCAGAAATCAAACCAGAAATCGGCTACTTCCATCCAGTTGGGGACTGGCCGGAGGTCGGGGAAGGCATTGCGATGATCGGTCATCATGACAGCCTATGGGAGCCAGTCCGCAGATACATTACACGTTTGTCCGGATGCGGGAACGCACGCGCCACTTCGCCAGCTCGGTCACGGCCAATACCGCGAGCGCGCCGGCAAGACATTGCAGGACCACGGTGATGCTCACAGGCTGGATCCCGAGCATGATCTGCATCGGCGGGAAATTCATTGCCCCGATATGCAGGGCGAGCGCAGCCGTCATGCCGAGGAACATCCAGCCGTTCTCGGGCGGATGCCAGCGCCAGACCGGAAGGTGCAAACTCCTGACGCTGAGCAGGAAGGCATTCTGGAACAGCACCACCATCAGCAATACAGCGTTGCGAGCTTCGTCGATGGTGTCTCCCGCCGCCAGATGGCTTGCGAGCATCCAAACGGATATCGCCGTCATCACCACCGCGCCAGGCAGCATCAGCAGGATCGCATCGCGGTCGATGAGAGCTGCCAACTTGCGCCGCGGAGGCTGTTTCAGCTCATTGCCTTCGCTGCGGCCAAAACCCAGCGTGACATCCTGGACGCCATTGGTGACAAGGTTGAGCCAAAGCAATTGCACCGGGGTCAGCGGCATCGGCAATCCGGTCGCCAGCGCGCCCAGAAACATGCAGATTTCAGCAAGGCCGGTGGCGACCATGAACAGGACAATCTTGCGCACGTTGAGGAAGGTGACGCGCCCTTCCCCGATACCGGCGACGATGGTGGCGAAATTGTCATCCGCGAGCACCAGGTCAGCGGCACCGCGCGCAACGTCGGTGCCGCCGCGCCCCATGGCCACGCCGATGTCGGCAGCGCGCAGTGCCGGGCCGTCATTCACCCCGTCGCCGGTGACCGCGACGATCTCACCAGCCTGCTGCAAGGCCCGAACAATGGCGAGCTTCTGAGCAGGTTCAATTCGGGCGAAGATGACCGCATGCCGGACGGCTTGCGCGAATTTCTCGCTTTCATTGCCCAGCGTGGCGAGTTCGGCTCCGGTCACGACGTCATCCGGGCCGGCTGCCAGGTCCATCTGGCGCCCGATTGCGAGCGCTGTTGCGGGATGATCGCCGGTAATCATCCGCACCTCGATCCCGGCCTCGTGACAATGCTGGACAGCCTCGACCACGCCAGTTCGCAACGGGTCGGTCAGGCCAACAAAGCCAAGCAAGCGCAGGCCATGCAGGTGGTCCATTATCCGACCATCCTGCGGGGGCGCTCTGCCCTCCGCCAGAACCAGAACACGATAGCCATCGCTGGCCATGCGCTCGACTATCTTGGCCGCACCCGGATCGACCTTGTCGCACATCGCCAGCACCGTTTCGGGCGCTCCCTTAACCACCAGCCGGCGGCTGTCAGCGGTTACGACTTCGACCGCGGCGAAGCGCAGGGCAGGTTCGTATGGCACTATAGCCAGTCGTTCGGCGCTCAACGCCGCTGCTGGATCGCTGCCGGTTTCCCGGGCCAGGTCGAGGAATGCGAGATCGACCGAATCACCGACCGGGCTGCCGATGTCTGTCAGGCGCGCCTCATTACACAAGGCAGCAGCCTGACCGAGATCTGCAAGCGCGGCGGGAACCGGTCCATCCAGCCAATCGCGCCGATCAATGAATGCCCCTCCGGCCAAGGCTACGCGTTCCACCGTTAACCGATTGAGCGTCAGCGTTCCGGTCTTGTCGCTGGCGATCAGCGTGCAGGCGCCCAACCCCTCGACCGCAGGTAACGCGCGGACGATGACATTGTGCCGCGCCATGCGGCGGGCCGCAGCAGACAGTCCCACGGTTACCGCAATCGGCAATCCTTCCGGTATGGCCGCCACGGCAAGTGCAATGGCGAGCAGCACGATGTCGCGCGCGCCCTCCCCTCGAAGCGCCAGCAATACCGACAGAATTGCAATCAGGATTACAGTAGCGATCGCGATTTGCCGGGCAAGCAGGGCCATGCGCCGCACGAGCGGCGTATCGACAGCGGAGCGGGTTGCGCTCGCCAGCGTTGTCCCGATCTCGCCAAGCAGTGTCGCTACGCCGGTAGCCACAGTGACGCCAATTCCGCGCCCTTCGACTACTGTTGTTCCTGCATGGGCCATCGTAAGCCGGTCACCGGGCGACGTGTCTTCCCCGATGGCGCAGTCTGCGTCTTTCACGACTGATGCTGATTCTCCAGTCAGCAATGACTCGTCGACGCGCAGACCGGAGGCAGACAGCAAACGCATATCTGCGGTCACCTTCATCCCGCTTTCCAGTTCCACGATATCGCCCGGTACGAGGTCGGCAGACGCAATTTCCCGCGCAGTCCCCCCGCGCCGGACCCGGGCTATCTGCGGTACCAGTTCCCGCAGTGCGCGTGCGCTCTCGTCGGCCTTATGCTCCTGATAACTACTGATAAGCGCATTG
>SHLU01000062.1 GCA_004282995.1 Sphingomonadaceae bacterium | reverse complement strand
CACGGTACGCGGGCTCATCACGGTCGAAATATCGCCATTGATGAAGCCCTGCCTAGTGAGGTCAGCGACCTTGATCATGTTGGCGACGACCTTGGGATCGGTGTCCGGATTCTTGGCGATAACGATCTCCTGCTCGACATCGGCTGGCAGGTAATTGAGACCGACCACGATGTTCCAGCGGTCCATCTGGCCCTGATTGATCTGCTGCGTGCCATGATACAGCCCGCTGGTATCGCCCAGACCCACCGTATTCGCCGTCGCGAAGAGCCGGAAGTTCGGATCGGGGCGAATGACGCGGTTCTGGTCGAGCAGGGTCAGCTTGCCTTCGGTCTCCAGTACGCGCTGGATCACGAACATCACGTCGGGTCGGCCGGCATCGTATTCGTCGAATACCAGCGCGACAGGATGCTGCAGCGCCCAAGGCAACAAACCTTCGCGGAATTCAGTCACCTGCAGGCCGTCGCGCAGCACGATGGCGTCGCGTCCGACCAAGTCGATGCGGCTGATATGGGCATCGAGGTTGATGCGGATACACGGCCAGTTGAGCCGCGCGGCGACCTGCTCGATGTGAGTCGATTTGCCGGTGCCGTGATAGCCCTGCACCATCACGCGGCGATTATGGGCAAAGCCGGCCAGGATCGCGAGAGTGGTATCGGCATCGAAAACGTAGTTTTCGTCAAAATCGGGCACGCGCTCGTCCGCCTTGCTGAAGGCGGGCACTTCCCAATCGATATCAATGCCGAAGATCTCACGCACGCTGACGGTGGTGTCAGGGGCGGAAAGGGTCGTCTTGGCGTTGGGTTCGAAGCTTTTGTCGGTCATATCACTCATCTCGGGGCGTGGACTAGACGCGGCGAGTGGCGTGCGCAAGCGAGACGAAAGACGACATTTCCTTTTGTGCACCCTCACCCCTATTGTCCTACCCATGCCCGCCCCTTCACCTTCTGAATTCCTTCGCCAACGTCTTTTCGGACGGGTGCGAGGGGTATTCAACGATATAGAGGGCGGTCAGCAGCCGGTACCGCCGAGCGAAGACGCGCTTTTCGGCAAGGATTCACCGATCCGCTGCGTCCATGCCGACGTCGTGGGAATGATGGTCGGAGGTATCCGATCGCTGCTGCTGCAAATGCTCCATCCGGCGGCGCTGCAAGGGGTGCTCGATCATTCCAATTTCCGTGAGGACATGCATGGACGCCTGCGCCGAACCGCGCGGTTTATCGCCATCACAACCTTCGGCCACCGTGACGCGGCGATGGAGGCAGTTGCGCGGGTCAACACGATTCATGCACAGGTGAGAGGCACCTTGCCGGACGGCACGCCTTACACCGCCACCGATCCGCGCACTCTGGCTTGGGTCCATGTTGCCGAGGCGACCAGTTTTCTCGCCGCCTATTTGCGCCATGTCCGGCCCGATATGCCCGGCAGCGAGCAGGACGAATATTATCGCCAGTTTGCCGTCATCGCTCGTGCTCTGGGCGCAGATCCTGTGCCTGTAGATCGGAACCAGGCTGAAGTGATATTCCGCGAACTGCGCCAGGATTTGAGAACCAGTGCAACTGCGCGCGATATTGCCGATCTTGTCCTGAACCAGCGGCCCCAGGGCGCCCCTGCCGCAGTACAAACCGTACTGGGGGCCGAAGCGGTGGCGCTGCTGCCCGCCTTTGCGCGTCCCATGCTCGGCCTCGAACGGCCGGGCCTTGGCGCCTTGCCTGCGCGGGCCGCGACATGGGGCATGGGAAAGACTTTGCGCTGGGCGTTCCGCCAATAAGTCCTTTCTCTGGTCACATTCTCGGACCATGACGATGCACGGGCAAGAGGAGCAAGGCGATGTATGTGATGGGCGTAGTGCTGGCCGTTCCAGAGGGGAATGAAGCCGAATACCGCAAAATGGCCGAGGACATGGCCGCCATTTTCATGGATTACGGAGCGCTCGAAGTGGTCGAAAACTGGGAAGTCGATGTGCCCGATGGCGAGGTCACCGATTTCCGCAAGGCGGTCGCAGCCAAGGAAGGCGAGAAGATCGTATTCTCCTGGGCAACTTTCGCCAGCAAGGAAGCGTCCGACAAGGCGCATGAAGAAATGATGGAGGATGAGCGGATGAAGGCCCAGCCAGAAACCATGCCATTCGATGGCAAACGCATGATCTTCGCCGGATTTCGCACCATATTCTCAACCCGCACGGAGGGAGATGCCTGATGGCCGAGTTTACTTTTTATTCCGTCGCGATGAGCCGCGGGATGATTGCCCGCTGGGCGCTGCACGAAGCTGGGGCCGACTACGAAACCGAGCTGTTCACATGGGAAACGCGGCCCGAGAGTTTTCGCCGGATCAACCCGATGAACAAGGTGCCCGCACTGGTCCACCACCATGGCGGGCATGACCACGTGGTCACGGAATGTGCTGCCATCTGTCATTATCTGGCCGAGACGCATTCGGACGCCGGACTCCTCCCTGGTGTGCTTAAAAGAGCGGACTATTTCCGCTGGCTGTTTTTCGCCGCCGGACCGCTCGAACAAGCCGTGGTTGCCAAATCAATCGGCTGGGAGGTGCCCGAAGACCGGAGCGGGATGGCCGGCTTCGGCTCGTTCGACCTGACCGTCGACACGTTAGATGGTTGGATGTCCGAGCACAAATTTGTCTGCGGTGATCGTTTCACGATGGCCGATGTCTACGTCGGTAGCCAAGTCGACTGGGGGATAGAGTTCGGCACCTTGCCCGAGCGCGACAGCCTGGTTGCCTATCGCGACCGCATTAATGCACGCGAGGCGAAGAAGGCCGCCAACGCCATCGACATGGCGGCGATGGCGGAGATGTCCGATGGCTGACGACAAACTGGCGCTCTGTCTGTGGTTCGCCACGGAGGCGGAGGAAGCAGCGAATTTCTATTGCGACCTGTTCCCTCAAAGCGAGATTGCCAGTGTCGATCGCTCTCCCTCGGACTGGCCCGGTGGCAAGGCGGGCGATGTGATAACCGTCGGTTTCACGCTCTTGGGGGTGCGGGCTATGGCGATGAACGGTGGCCCCGGAGACGGGCCGAACAACGCCGTCTCGCTACAGGTCTTCACGGATACGCAGGAAGAAACCGATCATTATTGGGCCGCGCTGACCGAGGGCGGCGGGGAAATGGCCTGCAGCTGGTGTTATGACCGCTATGGTATCCGCTGGCAGGTCGTCCCTGGGGTATTGATGAACGGCCTGGGTCATGAAGACGCGGAAGTGCGGTCACGCGTGTTCTCCGCCATGCAGGCCATGGTCAAAATCGACCATGCGCAGATAGAGCAGGCAATTGCAGCCACCTAGCGACGATGGTCTTGCCTACGCGGAACGCAAGGAGACTTGTTGGATTGAGTAGGCGAAGGAGAATTCCGTGAGCTATTACATCTCGACGACGATCCAAGCCTCTTTTGACGAGGCCATAGCCAAGACCGAGAAAGCTCTGTCGCAACAAGGTTTCGGCGTAGTCACCCGGATCGACATGCGCGAGACCCTGAAGCAGAAAATCGGCGCCGATTTCCGTCCTTATACGATCCTGGGAGCCTGCAACCCCAAGGCAGCGCACGAAGCATTGCAGGTTGAGGACAAGGTCGGCACGATGTTGCCCTGTAACGTGATCGTGCAGCAACTGGGCGAGGATCGGATCGAAGTCGCCGCAATCGACCCGGTCGCCTCGATGCAGGCAATAGACAATCCAGACCTCAAGCAGGCCGCAAGCGAGATTCGCGAGAGTCTTTCGAATGCGATCGCATCGCTGGGCAGCTAATCAATCGCAGTAGATTTTCTGAGTAGCTTGTAGGCTTCGACCACGCGGTTGAGCCTTCGTTCATACTTTCGATCGCCGCCGTTGCGATCCGGATGATAGCGGCGCACGAGTTCGCTATAGCGCTGGCGCAGCCGACGCCGGCTTGTCTCCAGCCCCAGCCCCATGACCTCCAGGGCTTGCGCCTCGTCCGGCGAGAATCGTCCGTCCATCGCCATCTCGGCTTCGCGCCGCGCTCGGCTCTTTATGCCGCTGACACGGGCGCCGATGGCGTCGAGCGGATCATTGAAGTCGGCCCAACGCGGCATCCCGTCGACTCCGGCAGTGGGCTTGAAAGCAGGCGTTTCGGTCTGCCATCCCGCCGCCGGCGACTGGGCGCGCAAAATCTCGTCAGCGCTCATGCCGTCGAACCAGTCATATCCGGCATTGAATTCGCGCACATGCTGCAGACACATCCAGCGCCATTGGCCGGGCCCGTCAAAACTGTTGCCGAGGCCTGGTGCGCGAAATTCGCCCGGCTCGTTGCAAGCAGGATGGTCGCAGACTCGCCCTTCGGCCTCGTATCGTCCATGGAACCGGTCGGTGCGCATCGCGCATTAGAATGGTAACGCGGAGCGCATTTTGAAAGGACGAATTGCAATGGGCACGATGCAGTCGGAAATAGAGGCGAGACTCCGGGACGAGTTCGCGCCCACGGCATTGCAGGTAATTAATGACAGCGCGAAGCATGCCGGTCATTCGGGCGACGATGGCTCGGGCGAATCGCATTTCACGATCCTGATCGAAAGCCCTTCGTTCGCCGGTGTATCGCGCCTGCAGCGCCAGCGCCGGGTGATCGCCGCGCTGGGCGACATCGTTGGCGAGCGGGTTCATGCCGTTGCCATCAAGGCCAGCGAACCGGCAGACTAAACGCAATAAACGGAACACATTCCGCTGCCCGACCAGCAGGAGACAGTGAGCTATCCGTCAAATCATAGGGAACAGGACATGAGCTACGAAGGGCAATGCTGGTGGATCACTGGCGCATCGAGCGGCATCGGCGCGGCGCTGGCCGGCGAACTGAGCGAGCGCGGTGCGCAGGTCATACTTTCCGGCCGCGACGAGGCACGGCTGGCCGATGTCGCCGGGTCGCTCGAAGCTGATACGCTTATCCTGCCCTTCGACGTGCGCGACGAGGAAGGGATGCGGGCTGCAACAGCGAAAGCTATCGGCTGGGCAACACAGCGATCAGGCGGAATCGACGGGTTTGTCGCCAATGCCGGGGTTTCGCAGCGCAGCCGCGCCACTGAAACCACCTTGCGCGTCTATCGCGAAATCATCGAAATCGATCTGGTCGCGCAGATAGCCGCGACGCAGGCCCTCCTGCCGCATATGACTCAGAGGCAATCGGGCAGATTGCTGTTTATTTCCTCGATTGCAGGCAAGGTCGGCGTACCGATGCGAACCGCCTATTGCGCCGCGAAATTCGGACTTGCGGGATACGCCGATGCGCTGCGGGCGGAATTGAGCGTCGACGGTATCGAAGTCCACGTCATCTACCCCGGGTCCATTGCCACCAATGTCAGCCGCAATGCGCTCAGCGCCAATGGCGAGGCGCGAGGTCGCAGCGACGACGTGATCGACAACGGCATCGCTCCCGATGAAGCGGCCAGAACCATGCTCGACGCGGTCGCCCTGAATCAGCGCGAGATCATCGTCGCACAGGGGATGGAAGAGGCGATGGGCGAGATGCGTCGCACACCGGATCAATTGTTCGACCAGGTCGCGGCGATGGTCGCCAAGGGCTATATGGACAAGATGGAATCGGACGACTGAGGCGCATGGAACAGCAGCGGGTCACGCTCGCCAACGGGATCGAACTCGATGTGGTCGATACAGGACCGCGCGATGCGCCGGTGCTGGTCTTCCTGCATGGTTTTCCAGAGAGCCATCGCACCTGGCGGCACCAGATCGCGCGCTTTTCAGGCGATTATCGCTGCATTGCACCCGACCAGCGCGGCTATCGCGGCTCCTCCAAGCCGCCGGGCGCTGAAAACTACACGCCGGACAAGTTGATCGGCGACGTGTTCCAGCTCGCCGATGCACTGGGGGTGGAGCGTTTCACGGTAGTTGGCCACGACTGGGGCGGCGCCCTGGCATGGGGCGTGGCGATGCGGGGCCAGGAGGACCGGGTCGAGCGTGCCATCCTGTGCAATGCCGCGCATCCGGTGATCTATTCAAAACTGCTCTGGACCGACCCGGCCCAGCGCGCTGCTGGCCAGTATATGCGCGTCTATCGCGATAACTCGCGCGATGAGGAGATCCGCGAGCGCGGACTGATCGCCCTTATTGAAGGCACCTCCAACGCGACCGGGGCTCTACCCCAAGACGATCCCGGGGAACGCGCGAAAGTCCTCGAAGACTGGAGCAACGGTGAGGCGGCGATCGCCATGCTCAACTGGTATCGCGCCACTCCGATGGCTGTACCTCCGCCCGACGCACCGCTTGAAGTGCCCTCCGACGCCAGATTGCCCCAGGTACCCAGGCTGGCAATCCCGACGCTGGTTGTTTGGGCGATGGACGATCACGCGCTTTCCTCTGGCAACATCGTGGGGCTGGAGGACTATGTCGAAAACCTTGAGTTGGTCCGGGTGGAGGACTGCGGCCATTTCCTGACCTGGCAGGCTCCTGACAAGGTCAATGACGCAATGGCAAAGTTCCTTGCCCGCACCGATCAACCGTGAAGCCACTCCACCCACGCCCCATGCGGGTGGGCGCAGCCTAGCACTGTCGGCTCCTCGCCGCCGGGCCAGTAGCGGACATGCAATTCATGGCGAAACGTGGCACGGTTCGTCTCGAGGCTGAGCCAGGCGAGCGGACGCTTGCAGCTTGCCAATGCGCCAGCTTTTTTCATCGCCTCCCGGATTTCCTGCTGCTGGGTATCGGGCAGATACTGCCAGACGATCGAGTGGAACAGCACTCGGGTAATGCCTTCCTCCTGCGGCTGCGCCAACGCCTCCGAAACAAAACTGCCAGCGTCCTGCCTTACCAAGTCGGGCGGGCTGCGCCGCACCAGTTCGACTGCCGCATCGATCCGGCCCATGCGTATGACGGCCGCGGGCCAGACGTAACTCTTGAGGCGCAGGGCAGCCTCGGGATCGGCCAGATCGACAGGGGCAATGTCGCAGCCGCGGATCGAGTGTATCCGTGGCGCTGAAGCGGGCGGCGCATCTCCGCGCCATTCGGGCGCAATCTGCATCGGGCTGTCTGCAGGTCCTACGGTCACCCCGCCAAGATCGTACGCATAGCGGTCCATCATGGTGTTAATCCCAGCGCTCGATCCGATTTCGATCATTTCGAACCGCGGTGCGATCCGTTCTGCCAGCCACAGCAGACCCGCCATCAGGCTCGCCGAGCGCCCTGCCTCATTGGTTTGCGGTGGCCCGTCAAGCCACGGCAGCAGCCGCGTATCGTAGGTCTCGACCAATTCGCAAACCAGCGCATCGATTGTCGCCTGGTCAGTCGTCAGCCCGGCATAGACCGCTTCCAGCCGCGTATCCTCGCCGGTCAGGACCAGATTGTGGAGTCCGCCATGGATACGCAGCGGCATCGCATCCTTCAGGGTCAGCCCCTGCCAATTGGCGATGCGGCGGCCCGTGGCGGTGTCGGTATCGCAAACGGCCAGAAGTGCGCGGATTACTTTCGCCGTGCCCGGAGCGCCCCCTTCCTCGGCGTGCCGTGCCTGCCACTCAATGGCATCTGGCAGGGAAGTGATATCCATCTAGTCGCTTTCGTTAGCCATGCGATATGTCCTTTCCATTGCCCTTTGCGCGCGCGCTGCCTATTTGGCGCGCCATGCCGCAAAGCCCGCTGACCTTCGCCGTACCCAAGGGGCGCATCCTCGAAGAGGCGCTGCCCGTGATGGCGCGCGCCGGTATCGTGCCTGAGGCGGGCTTTCACGACAAGGCCAACCGCGCGCTTTCATTCGCCTGCGAGCGCGAGGACATGCGGTTGATCCGGGTTCGCGCTTTCGATGTCGCGACTTTCGTCGCTCATGGCGCAGCGCAACTGGGTATCGTAGGATCCGACGTGGTCGAGGAATTCGACTATTCCGATCTCTACGCCCCGGTCGACCTCGATATCGGCCATTGCCACCTCGCGGTCGCGGAACCTGTGGAAGGGGCGAGCACGGGCGGCAAGGCCAGCCATCTGCGCGTTGCCACCAAATACCCCAATCTCACCCGCCGCCATTTCGAACGGCAGGGCATCCAGGCCGAATGCGTCAAGCTCAACGGAGCGATGGAACTGGCACCCTCGCTCGGCCTGGCCGGTCGCATTGTCGATCTGGTTTCCACGGGGCGCACGCTCAAGGACAACGGCTTGGTCGAAACCTCGCGTATACTCGACATCTCGGCCAGGCTGATCGTCAATCGCGCGGCGCTCAAGACAGACCCGCGCGTTGCCACACTGGTCGAAGCCTTCCGCGCCGATGCCGAACGGCGCAAGGTGGCCTGATGCAACGGCTGTCGATCACCGATCCCGATTTCGAGACCCGCTTCACCAATCTGGTCGATGCCCGCCGCGAAATCGCTCAGGATGTCGGCCATGACGTCTCGGACATCCTCGCCCGCGTGAAAGCGAAGGGCGATGCAGCCCTGATCGACTACACCATGCGCTTTGATAGTCATACGCTCGGCGAAGATCTCGACGGCTGGAGGATTGCACCCGGAGAATGCGCGGCGGCCCACGCCGCGCTCGATCCGGACCTGCGCGATGCACTTGAGCTCGCGGCTCAGCGCATCCGTGCTTATCATGAGGCACAGCTGCCAGCTGATCGCGATTACACCGACGAAGCGGGCGTCAGGCTCGGCGCTAGGTGGACGCCGGTCGATGCCGCGGGGCTGTATGTCCCCGGTGGCCGCGCGGCCTACCCCTCGTCGCTATTGATGAATGCGATCCCGGCGCGGGTTGCCGGGGTCGAACGGCTTGCCATCGTCACCCCGACGCCCCGGGGCGAAATCAACCCACTGGTGCTGGCCGCCGCCCATATCGCCGGGGTCGACGAGATCTGGCGTATTGGCGGAGCGCAGGCGGTCGCGGCCCTCGCCTATGGGACCGATCGTATCGAGCGGGTCGATGTCATTACCGGCCCCGGCAATGCCTGGGTGGCCGAGGCCAAACGTCAGCTTTTTGGCGTAGTCGGCATCGACATGGTTGCCGGGCCAAGCGAGATCCTCGTCATCGCAGATGGCTCCAATGATGCCAGCTGGATTGCCGCCGACATGCTGAGCCAGGCCGAGCACGATCCGAGCAGCCAGTCGATCCTCATCACTGACGATGCCGTTTTCGCCGAGCAGGTTGAAGACCGGATCGACGCCCAATGCGCCATGCTGTCGACCCGCAAGACCGCACGCGAAAGCTGGGACGCCAATGGCGCGCTGATCGTGGTCGAGCATCTCGACCAGGCCATCCCGCTCGCCAATCGCCTTGCTGCCGAGCATGTCGAGCTGGCCGTGGATGATCCCGAAGCACTGATGGCCGGCCTGCGTCATGCCGGCAGCGTGTTCCTTGGCCGCATGGTGCCCGAGGCTGTCGGCGACTATGTCGCGGGACCGAACCACGTCTTGCCCACCGGACGCCGGGCTCGCTTTGCTAGTGGGCTTTCGGTGCTCGATTTCATGAAGCGGACCAGCTTTATTGCCATGGACCGGCCTGCGCTCGAGGCGATTGGCCCGGCCGCTGTGAAACTGGCCCATGCCGAGGGCCTGCCGGCCCACGCCGCTTCGATAGAATTGCGTCTCAAACACGGGTCTAGAACATGAACCAGCGTAGCCAATCCCGTTCCGCCGCCCGCCTCGCCGCGGTGCAGGCGCTGTACCAGAAGCACATGGAGCGCACCCCGCTTGCCCGGCTTCTCAATGAATTTCACCAGCATCGGTTGGGACGCGAGATCGAAGAAGGCGAGCAATACGCCGATGCTGAGGTGGATTTCTTCGACGATATTGTGCGCGGGGTCGACGCGCGGGGTGAGGAAATCGATACTGTTATCCAGGGCAAGCTGGCCGAAGGCTGGACCATCGCCCGACTCGACAAGACCATGGTGCAGGTGCTGCGCGCCGGCACCTACGAATTGCTCGCCCGTCCGGATGTGCCAGTGGCCACCGCGATCAGCGAATATGTCGACGTCGCCAAGGCGTTCTTCGACGACCGCGAAGCTAAATTCGTCAACGGTGTGCTGGACGCAATTGCCAAGCAGGTGCGGTGAGCGGCGAGTTCGACCTGATCGCCCGGCTACGGGCGCTGGCGACCGACCCGGCCGCACGCGGTCTCGATGATGATGCGGCAGTAATCGAGATCGGCGGGCAGGAGCTCGTCGTAACCCATGATATGATGGTCGAGGGCATTCACTGGCTGCCGGGTCAGGACATGGCCGATGTCGCCTGGAAGCTGGTGGCGGTGAACCTTTCGGATCTCGCCGCCAAGGGTGCCAAGCCAATCGGACTGATCCTGGGGCAAATGATCGGACGCGACGACGACCGGTTTCTTGATGGACTGGCCGAGGCGCTTGCGGCTTTCGATGTGCCGCTGCTCGGCGGAGATACGGTGGGCGGTGGCGATGGCCGCGTGGCACTCGGGCTGACCGCGCTTGGCCGGGCTACATTCTCGCCGGTCCCGGGCCGCAATGGAGCGCAACCGGGCGACCTGCTCTACATAACCGGCCCGGTCGGCGCGGCGATGGCAGGGTACGAGCACTTGCGCGATTCAGGAGAAGGCGGTTCCGGCGCATTTTGTCGCCCCGTTCCGCTGCTCAAGCAGGGCGCGGCCTTGGCACCGCTGGTGACTGCCATGATGGATGTCTCCGACGGCGTATTGCTCGATAGCTGGAGGATAGCGCGGGCCAGCGGCGTGACCCTGGCGATCGCGAGCGAGGATGTACCGCTGTCAG
>SHLU01000061.1 GCA_004282995.1 Sphingomonadaceae bacterium | reverse complement strand
GAAAAAGGCCCGCCGGTTCTGCCGGCGGGCCTTCATGATGCGGGATGGTGGAAGGGGGTTATTTGACCAGTTCGACCTGCTCGAAATCGAGTTCGACTGGTGTCGCTCGACCGAAGATCGAAACGCTGACCTTGACCTTGGCCTTATCGAAATCGAGCTCCTCGACCACGCCATTGAAGCTGGCGAAGGGTCCGTCGAGCACCTTGACCTGATCGCCGATCTCGTAATCGACGTGAATGTCCTTCTTGGGCGCAGCCTTGGCTTCTTCGACCCCGCCGAAATAGCGCGCGGCCTCTTTCTCGCTGATCGGCTGCGGCTTGTTGTTGTTGCCGAGAAACCCGGTCACCTTGGGCGTGTTCTTGACCAGATGATAGATGTCGTCGGTCATCTGCAGCTTGGCGAGCACGTAGCCGGGCATGAACTTGCGTTCGGTCTGCACTTTCTTGCCGCGCTTGATCTCGGTCACGGTCTCGGTCGGAACCTCGACTTCCTCGACGCCGTCGGACAGGCCGAGGCGCTCGGCCTCGGCAATGATCGCGTCACGAACCTTGTTCTCGAAGCCCGAATAGGCGTGGATGATGTACCAGCGTGCCATCAGAAATCCCGTTTTCTGGAGAAGATCAAGCGAGCGTCAACAGCCAGTTGACGATGCCGCCGAATGCCGAATCGATCCCGAAGAAGAACAGCGACAGGATCAAAACCATGATGCCGACGAAAATCGCCGTGCGAATCGTTTCCTGCCGGGTCGGCCAGACCACCTTGGAGGTCTCGCTGCGCACCTGGCGCACGAATTCGCCGGGCGATGTTTTCTTCTTGGTTTCTTCGGCCATTGCCGCTCTCGTCTGCCATGGATCACTCGCGCCTTTCGGGTAGGGCTCATCGCCGTCCCGAGCGAGGCAGGGGAAGGGCAAATGAGGCTCCGATGTCGGAAGGCCCGACCGCATCTAGAGACGCGTCTCCGCAAAAGCAAGGCGGTTGCGCGGCAAACCCAGAAAGCCGTTGCAGCCGGCAGGGTGTGGCCCTAGCGTGCGCCGCTTCTGAGGGACGCAAGAGGGGAGCCATAAGTGGCCGCACCATCAACAGGGTCGACCAGTCTGATCGACCAGGTAACCAATATTTCCGATTTCATCTGGGTCGGCACCTGGAACGGGGCCGAAGTGCTCCCCTTCCCGCCGATGACGATCGTCCTGCTCGGTGTCGGGCTATGGATCATGATCGGGCTCAAATTCTATCCGATCATCAAGCTCGGCAGCGCCTTCAAGGGCCTGTTTGCCAGCCGCAAGGGATCCGGCGAAGGCGAGATTTCGCCATTCGCCGCTTTGTCGACGGCGCTTTCCGGCCAGGTCGGGACCGGCAACCTTGCCGGTGTCGCTACGGCCATCGCGCTGGGCGGCCCGGGCGCGATATTCTGGATGTGGATTACGGCCCTGTTCGGCATGGCATTGGCCTTTGCCGAGGGCAGCCTGGCAATTCGATATCGCGAAAAAACCTCTGACGGCGTCTATCGCGGTGGTCCGATGACCTACATCATGATGGGCCTGGGCAAGAAATGGACCTGGCTCGCCATCCTGTTCTGCCTGGGCACACTGTTCTCCGCCCTCGTGACCGGCAATTCGATCCAGGCCAATGCGGTCGCTGACGGGCTCAACGAACTGTTCGGAATGGAAGAATGGATGGGCGGCCTGCTGGTCGCGATCCTCGTCTTCATCGTTATCATCGGCGGCATCAAGTCGATCGGTAGCGTGGCGGAGAAAGTCGTGCCGTTCATGGCGGCCGCCTACATCGTCATGGCAATCATCGCCCTGATCCTGAATTTCGGGGATCTGCCGGAAACCTTCGCGCTGATTTTCAACGGGGCCTTCAACCCGCAGGCGGCGACAGGTGGTTTCATCGGGGCCGCGATCATCCTTGCCATCCGCGCCGGTGTCGCGCGCGGATTGTTCTCGAACGAAGCGGGCCAGGGGTCGACCGCCATCGCCCACGCGGTGGCGCAGACCAACGATCCCGAACAGCAGGGCCGCATGGCGATGCTGGGCACGTTTATCGACACTATCGTGATCTGCACCATGACGGCGCTGGTCATCCTGACGGTCGAGGGGCAGTTCACCGGCGGTGGCGAAACAGTACGCCATGCGTGGAATTCGGACCTGACGGGTTTTGCCATGACCAGCGGCGCCTTCGCCGCAGCTTTCCCGTTTGAACTATTTTCGATCCCGATCGGTACGCTGATCGCTTCGATAGCGCTCATCCTTTTCGTCTTCACCACCTTGCTGACGTGGAGCTATTACGGCGAGCGGGCGATCACCTTCATCTACGACCGGATTCCCGGATCGACCCGTGGCGGTGAGAAGATCCTGCACATGATCTGGCGTGTCTTGTGGTGTGTGATCATCTTCGTCGGTTCGACGCAGGACCTGGAACTGGTCTGGCGCCTTGGCGACATTTCCAACGCAGCGATGGCATTGCCCAACCTGCTGGCGCTGGCTCTGCTTTCGGGCGTTGTGTTCAAGTTGGCGCAGGGACAGCGCGACGCCGGGCCGACACATACCGAAGAGACACCCGAGGAACCGAACGAATATTGATGACGGTTTATCAATAATTGCCCCTTAGGGCGCAGTTTCCATCAACCGGATGGCACCAAGAAAGAAGGGGCGGGACGTCGAAATGACATCCCGCCCCTTTTTCATATCGAGACGCCCTCTTGGTGGCTTAGGCGTGCCCGAACAGACGCGATAACAGGCTGGGCTGGGTCAATGGCTGGATCGGTCCGTGCTTCATCATGCGCACCGAGGGATCGGCATAGGGTCGCGGCTGGACCCATGCGTCAGGGCGACTGCTGCGGTAAGTCGAAGTAGCCATAGCGTTTCTCCGTGATTGCGGCTCCAATCCATTCACCGCTGATAATGCACGGGTCACGGAGTGGTTCCCGGTCATCAGAATGCCGGCGGTCGACAGTTGCAACCTGGCAACCATCTGGCAGGCTGAGCCATCGTTCAAGCTGGAGAAAATGGCAGGGGTGACAGGATTCGAACCCGTGGCCCTCGGTTTTGGAGACCGATGCTCTACCAACTGAGCTACACCCCTGCAGCGCAGCGGGCCTCTAGGCCAAAGCGGGGCATCGGGGCAAGCCTAAACAAGCAGCGGCTGCGACCATGACCGTTTCCTGATGGCTCTACGTTGGGTGCGCTGGCATAAGGGGTGGACCATGCACGCGCCCCGTCCCGCCATAATCCCGGCAGACCTTTTGTTGTTGGCCTACCGCAACGGCATCTTCCCGATGGCCGACAGCCGCGACGACCAGGAAGTGTTCTGGGTCGAGCCGCGCGAACGGGCGATCATACCGATCGGCGGTTTCACCTGCTCACGCTCGCTGGCGCGAACAATCCGGCGTGACCTCTTTACGGTGACCTGCAACGCTGACTTCCGCGGCGTGGTGCAAGGCTGCGCGGCCCCACGCGAGGATCATCCCGACAGTTGGATCAGTCGCCGGATCGAAGCCAGCTACAGTGCGCTGCACGAGGCCGGCCACGCGCATTCGATCGAATGCTGGCGGGATGGCGAACTCGTCGGTGGAGTTTACGGCGTCGCGTTCGACAAGGTATTCTGCGGCGAAAGCATGTTCAGCCGACGGCGGGACGCATCAAAGGTCGCGCTCGGCTGGCTCATGGCGCTTCTGGAACGCGCCGGCTGCGTCTTGTTCGACTGCCAGTTCATGACCCCGCACCTCGCCTCGCTGGGCGCGGTGGAGATCCCACAGACAGATTATCTTGAAAAGCTTGCCGAGGCTGCGGGCCCCCAGTGCATGACTTTGCCCGAGGCCTATGCCTCGCTGTCATCGGAGGCCGTAGAGGACGATACGGGCGGGGTATTTTCCCCGGGGTACGTCATTGCGCAGTCCTTGACCCAGACATCGTAGACGGGGTGTTCGACCACGTTGAGGCTGGGCGAGCGCTTGAACAGCCAACCCGAGAAGATGCGGGCCCACTCCCCCTCGTTGTCGCCCTTCCCTTCGACCAGCACCTGGACGAAAGCGCCGGTTTCGGGCGCCATTTCCCACGGCGGGCGGCGCTCGCAAGCCGACAGGCGGACAATGATATCGCCAACACGGCGCGATTCGCCCGGCTTCAGTTCAAGGTCCTGCGAGATATTGTTGCGCTTGTTGAGCAGGCCGAGGGTAGCAACACGCTCCGCCATCGGAGTCGCGCCTTCGATCTCGACCGTTGACTGGGTTTGGGACGGCGCGGCCTTCAGCTCTTCGGGCACCTCGGTCTCGACCGCTTGCGGTTCGGGCGCACCGCCGTCACAGGCCGACAACCCGATAAGGGCGCCCAATACCAGCGCGGTGCGAAGGGTGTTAGCCCGTCGCATAGTCAGTCGCCGGGGGTCCATGCTTCGTAATCGCCCACGGCACGAGCACGCTTGCCGCCCCGTTCGAGCGCGCCCTGCGGGCGGTAAGCCTGCGCCGTGCCGGTGGCGTTGGGAGTATAGTCGACCTCCCAGATACGCGGCGGCGGCAGGAAGCTCTCGGGGATGTCTTCAAACGAGCCGTGCAACCAGCCGTGCCATTCGGCGGGCACGCGGCTGGCATCGTTTGCGCCATCATAGATGACCCAGCGTCGCTCGCGCTCTCCGTCCCTGGGCTTCGAGCGATAGTATTTGTTGCCCTGCGCGTCGGTGCCGACGTGTTCCCCGCGCCGAGCGGTGAACAGGTGGGTGCCGATGGTCGCGCCATCCCACCAGGTGAAGATCTTGCCTAGAATGCTCATTGCGCTGCGCGGACTAGCGGATTGAGCGGTGCTGGCCAAGCGTCAACTTGATGCGTCGCAACGCTCACCATTCGACCTTCGCGCCCCGTTCGATGCCCAACTCGGCGGCACGTCCACCAGCAATCTCGAGCACGCCAATGACATTGCCCTGCGAGCGCACACTGTCGAGCGAATAGGGCACCGTCTGCGCCGCGATATTGGTTATCCGGCCGTCAGGTCCGATGAATATGATATCCAGTGGCAAGGGCGTGTTCTTCATCCAGAAGCTGGCGGGCGACGGCCTCTCGGTACGCGGAAATATCATCGCCTCGTCCGGCCCCAGCTCGGTCCGGAACATCAGCCCGCGGGCCTGCGCTTCCGGCGTATCCGCCAGTTCGGTGCGGAAGCGGTGGACCGTCCCGTTCGCTGTCACCGTGACCGGGATGATCTGTAGGCCCGAGACCGGATGCGTCGCTGCCACGGCAGCCTGGTCCGGCGGGGCGAGAGTTTCGGCGCCCGATTGCGGGGAGCAGGCGAGCAGGCCGCCCGCCAGTGTCGCCAACAGGAATTCTCTCAATCGCATATGTCGCGTACCCAGTCTTCGGCTTCGTCCTCGCTGGCGGCGTCGATCACCGCCCGTGCAATATCGAAGCCATGCCCCGCCCGAACCATCGCTGCAAGGTGCTTCTCGCGCAGCGCTCGGTCGACGGGCCGGGTGGCGAACGGGCCGAACCGCCGCTTGCGCGCTAGATGCAAGGCGGCCTGACGCAATTCGCTCTGATCGGCAGCCACATGCCCGCGTGTTTCCTCGTCGATGCCGGCCTGGCCGAGAGCCTGCGCGATCCGCCGCGGACCATAACCGCGTCGTAGCAGATCACCGCTCCGGGCGCGGGCATAGGCAGTATCATCGATATAGCCCAGCTCGATGTAACGCGCGACGAGCACAGCGAGGTCGGGTTCATCCTCGCCCTCCCATCCACGCTCGCGCAATTTTCGCTTGAGATACTGTTCCAGCTTGCCGGCACTTGTTGCAAATCGGGCGACATACGATAACGCCAGATCCCTCAAGCGGGTCTCGTCGAGCGGTTTCGGCACACGTTTGCGCCGCTTATTGGCTGGGGAAGGCTCGCGCATCGGTCATATTCGTGCCACAGTCTCAATCAAATGGGAAAACTTTGTGACGGTGCAGCGACAGTTCATGACACCGCCTGCAAGTATGGGGGCACGCCTAAGCGCGTGAATAATAACGGGTTTCGCCAAACATTATGACAGAAACGCAACTGACTCCTACGCCGAATGATTGCCCTCTACCGCGTCGGCGATCCGACTTTGCGACCTTTTGCGAAGCGATCGACTATGCCGCGCGCAGCCAGAAGGGCATGAATTTTCACGATATGCGCGGGCAGCTTGAGCTGGTCTATCCTTATGCGCAGATGCGCGAGGACGCGCTGGTGATGGCGCGCCGCCTGGTGGCCTCGGGGGTCGCAAAGGGGGATCGCGTTGCCCTGGTTGCCGAAACCGTTCCCGAGTTTACCGCTCTGTTCTGCGCCTGCGTCTATATTGGCGCATGGCCCGTGCCCCTGCCGCTGCCGACGACCTTCGGCGGCAAGGACGGATATATCGAACAATTGGGCGTGCAGTTGGCGAGCAGCGACCACAGGATGTTGCTCTACCCGCCCGAAATATCAGAAATGGCGCATGCGGCAGCGCAGAAACAAGGCTGCGAGGGCCATGACTGGGCCAGCTTCGCTACTCGCGATGCTCCTGAATGCGACTTTCCTGAAGTCGGCCCGGACGACATCTGTTACCTGCAGTATTCAAGCGGTTCGACCCGCTTCCCCACTGGTGTGGCCGTGACGCACCGAGCGCTGCTCCACAATCTTTCGGGCCACGCGATCACGATGAATATCGGTGAAGGCGATCGCGGCGTAAGCTGGCTACCATTGTATCACGACATGGGACTGGTTGGCTGCTTCCTCTCGATGGTCGGTAACCAGGTCAGTTCGGACTATCTCAAGACCGAACATTTCGCCCGGCGTCCGCTCGCATGGCTCGACATGATCAGCGCCAATGAAGGTGCGACACTCAGCTATTCGCCGACCTTCGGCTATGACATTTGCGCCCGGCGTATTTCCAGCCAGAGCAATGTCGCCGAACGCTTTGACCTGTCGCGCTGGCGGCTGGCCGGCAACGGTGCGGATATGATCCGCCCGGACGTGATGCAGAGCTTCGTCAACGCGTTCTCGCCGGCCGGATTCAAGGCCAATGCCTTTACTCCGTCCTATGGACTGGCCGAGGCCACGCTGGCCGTTACAGTCATGCCACCAGGCGAGGGCATTCGTGTCGAACTGGTTGAGGAAGAACGGCTTTCCGGCTCGCGCCGTGATCTGACGAGGCCTGCCCGCTATCGCGCCATCGTCAATTGCGGCAAGCCGCTGCCCGACATGGATGTCGAAATTCGCGGCGAGAAAGGCGATGTTCGCGGCGACCACCAGATCGGCAAGGTCTGGTGCCGCGGCCCGAGCGTGATGCATTCCTATTTCCGCGACGAGGAGGCCACCGATGCCTGTCTCGTCAACGGTTGGCTCGACACCGGCGACATGGGTTACATGGCCGATGGCTATCTGTTTGTTGTCGGCCGGGCCAAGGACATGATCATCATCAATGGCAAGAACCACTGGCCGCAGGATATCGAGTGGGCTGTCGAACAGCTCGCCGGGTTCAACCATGGTGACATTGCCGCCTTTGCCCTGGAAACCGAAAACGGCGAAGAGGCCCCGGCTGTACTGGTCCATTGCCGCGTATCCGACCCGGAAGAACGCGCGCGCCTGCACACCGCAATCAAGGAAAAGGTCCAGGCCGTCACGGGCACTACCTGCATCGTCGAACTGGTGCCGCCGCGCACCCTGCCGCGCACCAGTTCAGGCAAGTTGAGCAGGGCCAAGGCCAAGAAGCTCTACCTGTCCGGCGAGATCCAGCCACTGGCTTTGGCAGCCTGAATTTTCGAGACATGCTGCGATATTTGCTCTGCGGTTCGCGGGGGGTATGCTGCCGCCCGACGAACGGCATGAGCGCGCCTTGAAATGCGTGTTTTATGCGCCTAATACAGTGACGAGCGCTGCATCGCGGCGCATTGTGAGGGAGTGTCAGGTCCGACCATGGCCAGCAACGAGACAAAAACCGCGACCGAAACCGATTTCGAACTGACCCCGCCCGCCCCGGTGCCCGAAGTTGCACCGGAAAAGGCATCAGGGCTGGTCCCGGTCAGCGAAGAGCAAAAGTCGAAACTCGAGGAGAAGGTCGAGGGCTTCGTCACCGACCTCGTCTCGATTGATGCCAATTCGCCCGAGTTCGGCAAGAAGGTCGACCAGATCACCAACATGGGCCGCAAGGAAATCATGGCGGCGGCGCAGCATTCCAACCGCTTCCTCGACCGCCCGGTCCGCGCCATGGACCAGGACGAAGGCGTGGGTGCAAACCTTGCCGAATTGCGGACGGTGGTGGAGGAGCTCGATCCCTCGCGCCGCGGCAACCTGACCGGCCCGCGTCGGCTGCTTGGCATCATTCCCTTCGGCAGCAAGATCAAAAGCTACTTTCGCAGCTACCAGAGCGCGCAGACCCACATCCAGCAAATCCTTGGCAAGCTGTCGAACGGCAAGGACGAGCTGTTAATGGACAATGCCGCGATCGACGTCGAACGGCAAAAGCTGTGGGAGTCGATGGGCAATCTGGAACAGATGATCCATATCTCCCGCAAGCTGGACGAGCGGCTGGAAGAGAAAGCCAACGAGCTCGACGCGACCGACCCGGCCAAGGCCAAGGCAATCCGCGAAACGGCGTTGTTCTACGTTCGCCAGCGCACGCAGGACCTGCTGACGCAGATGGCGGTCAGCGTGCAGGGCTATCTTGCGCTCGATTTGGTCAAGAAGAACAATGTCGAGCTGGTCAAGGGTGTCGACCGTGCCAGCACCACCACCGTCGGGGCCCTGCGTACAGCCGTGACTGTCAGCGAAGCCATGACCAACCAGCGGCTGGTGCTGCAGCAGATCACCGCCCTCAACGACACCACCGCCGGCATCATCGACTCAACAAGCACCATGCTGCGCGAACAGACCGGCAAGATCCACGAGCAGGCCGCCAGCAGCACGATCCCGCTCGAGACGCTGCAGCGTGCGTTCCAGAACATCTACGACACGATGGACGAAGTGGACGAATTCAAGGTCCGTGCGCTGTCGAGCATGAAGGAAACCGTGACCGTCCTGACCGAAGAGGTTGAACGGTCCAAAGGCTATATCGCCCGCGCCGAAGGCCAGGCCCAGGCACAGTCAAAGCTTGCCTCGTCCGAGCCTTCTCTGCTCGAACTGGAGGGCTGATGAGCGACGAATACAAGAAATACGCCCGCCGCAGCGACCGGATCATGGAAGATGCGCGGCGTGTTCGCGACGACAATCGCCGCGGCGGTCGGCACCGGCGCGAGGGTTCGATCGGACGTGGTTCGAAAGAACTCAAGCTGAAGCACTGGAAGAAGAAGGGCGTTCGCATGGCCGCCGCCCTGGTGGCGATCTGGATTGCTGCCTCGGTGCTCGGTGTCATTATCGACGGGCTCGGCTTTGAAGGCGTGATGCTGACTGGTCTGGCGACCGCCATCGGTATTTATGTGTTTGGCAAATACCCGAAGATGAAGGTGCCGCAGCGGGCCGAACTGCCCAAGGGTGATGTGCGCCAGATGGTGGCGCGGACCGAATTGTGGCTCGAGCACCAGCGGCGCCATCTGCCGCGCGAAGCGGTGCGGGTGGTGGAGCAATTGGGAAGCCAGCTTGATGCGCTTGGTCAGCAATTGGAGAAAGTGCCCGCCGAACACGAAACTGCGCGGGACATTCGCAAGCTGGTCGGTGAAACCCTGCCCGAAATGATCGATGCCTACCTCAAGATTCCCGAGCATTTGCGGCATGAGAGCCGCAGCGGAGCAACGCCAGACGAACAGCTGACGCAGAGTCTCGAGAAGATCTCCAAGGAAATTGATTCGATCACCCGACAACTGGCCCAGGGCTCGCTCGACGATCTGGCAATCACCCATCGCTACCTCGACTACAAATATGGTGAAGGGGTCGAAGCTGATCAGCCCGACCACGGCGTTCCACTCCCCGATTTTGACACGCAAAAGACGGCTGGCTGATGAAAGTTCCCATTCCGCACGACCTTCCCAAAGAAGAGGTCCGCCGCAGGCTGCACGAGCGCAGCCATGAATTGGCCGATCACATACCCGGTCCGATGGCCGAAGTGGCGACGGACTGGACTGGCGAAGACCGCATGAACATGACGATCTGCGCGATGGGCCAGAACCTGTCCGGATCGGTCGAGATCGAGGATACGCGGCTGATGGTCGAAGTGACGCTGCCGCCGATGTTGTCTTTCCTGGAACCGGTCATCGCCAACGCGATGAAGGACCAGGGCCAGAAACTCCTGGCCAAGGACTGAAAGGTTGCGGGCCGGTCTTGCCCGGCTCAGTTGAAGAAGCGCTGGCGATAGGTGAACGTCGATGCCACCGCGTCACCATTGACATCGCGAGCGGGCTCGAACCGCACTTGCTCATATGCAAGCTCACAAACCTTGGCATCGGTCTGCGGAAACGGGCTGGCGCGTACCACCTGGCAACTGGTCACCCGGCCTTCTGCCGATACGCCTAGCCGAACATCGACCGACTTGCCGATGCGCGCCTTTCGTCCGCCTGGGGGGACCGGGAAGGACGATGCGTCAGTGATGGTCGAAACCAGTACCGGGCGCGTTACAGCGATACCGCCCCGGCCTGCTCCGCCACGTCCAGCCCCGGTGCCCAGCCCCGTACCGGCAGCGCCTGTTCCGTCCCCGGCCTCGGTCGCGCCCGAACGCGTCTCGGTACCGGTCGAGCTCGCGCGTGGTTGCGGCCGGTCCTGCCGGAGCGGGATTTTCGGTGACGGAGCGGCGGTCGGCTGGGGCACCGCGTCCTGGCCCGGATCGCCCTGTGC
>SHLU01000060.1 GCA_004282995.1 Sphingomonadaceae bacterium | reverse complement strand
GCGCTCTGCGTCGCCTCGACGCAGGCGAATACGGTTATTGCGAAGTTACCGGCGACCCGATCGGCCTCAAGCGGCTAATCGCCCGTCCGGTGGCGACCATGACTGTCGAAGCGCAGGAAGCACACGAGCGCCGCGAGAAAATTTCGCGCGACGACTGACCCTGGTCTTTTGAGCGATTGGGACGAGGTCGAGACACCTTGCCTTAAATCTTCATTAGGGGAGTTGGGCTATGCCGAAACATCGGCAGTCAGCCCCTTCCAACGGGTTGGCTGAGAAGTGCAATAAGGCCGCCGATGTTGGCCCCTGCGAAAAGGACCGCGCAATCAATGCCTGCCGTCGATACTCGCAATATTACACGTGATAGCCTGTTCCTGATGGCCGAGCTGCGTCTTGAAGGCGGCGAAGCGGTCGAGCGGGTCAAGGTGCGTAATCTGTCAGCCGGCGGGATGATGGCCGAAGGCCCGGTCCGCGTGATGCGCGGTGCGCGCCTTTCGGTGAAACTGCGCAATATCGAATGGGTCGATGGCAATGTGGCATGGGTGCAGGACAACCGATTCGGTATCGCCTTCGATACCACGATCGATCCGTCGCGGGCGCGCGCCTCTTCAGCACCTGCAGACGAGACATCGTCTCCGCGTTTTACTCGTCCGATCGGCTACTTGTCGGGCCATGCATCGATCGATGCGTCCAAGATACGCAAAATCTGATCGTTTTCGCTGACCGCTCCGGCCAAGCCTGCTAGGCAGCCGCGATGCGCTCGCTCGCCATCCCTGCAATCATTTTCTGTCTCGCACTGGCGGGTTGTTCGTCGCGTGCCAACGAAGGTGCAGTCTCGATTGCGGTGATCGGCGCGGAAGATGCCCCGTTCGAAACCGGCAATCGGCTGTCCTATGCCGGGCAGCTTGTTCGAGAAGGAACAAGCGAAGGTCTCGTGGCGATTAACGCTCAGGGCGATGTCGTCCCCGCCATCGCCGAACGCTGGATCTTTACCGACGATGGGTTGAGCTTCTTCTTCCGCATCCGAAATGCCGATTGGCCCAGCGGCGAGGATCTCGATGCAGCATCGGTCAGGCAAGCCATGCTTGATACGATCGGCCGGCTCGATGGCACGTCTCTCGGTCTCGATCTGGAGAAGATTGACGAGATAAGGGTGATGGCGGACCGGGTCCTCGAAATCCGGCTCAAGAGCCCGATGCCCGAGTTTCTCCAATTGCTCGCGCAACCCGAACTGGGCCTGCTGCGCGAAGGCCGCGGAACCGGTCCGATGCGGCGGCTGGAGGAGGAAGACGTCATACGTCTTCAGGCTGTCCCGCCGCAGGAGCGCGGCCTTCCGGAACGGCGCGGCTGGGAAGACAAAGTGCTCGACGTGATCGTCCTGGGAATGGAGGCAGAACGAGCGGTAGAGGCCTTCCGTAATGGCGAAGTCGAAGTCGTGCTCAACGGCCGACTCAGCACCTTTCCGCTGTCGGATATCGGTCCGCTGTCCGGCGGCTCCTTGCGGCTCGATGCTGCGCTGGGCCTGTTCGGCCTGGCATTCCGCAATACTGACGGTGTGCTCGCCAGCGCTGCGCGCAGAGAAGCCTTGTCGATGGCAATCGATCGATCGAGCCTGCTGCAACCGTTCAACGTGACCGGGTGGGAACCCTCGTCCAGCGTCGTGCCGGACGGGTTCTTCACCGCCGAATCCGGTCTCCAACCGGCCTGGATAAACCAGTCTCTGCCGCAGCGCCGCACGGTGGCCGCCGCCCGCATCTCTGCCTGGGAGCGCGAGGAGGGCAAGCCTGCCACGCTCGATATCTCGCTTCCCCCAGGCCCGGGGTCGGATCTGTTGTATGGACAACTGTTGCGAGATTTCGCCGCTATCGGAGTCCAGCTCGTGCGTGTCGATCCGGGGAAAAAGGCCGATCTGGCGCTGGTCGATAAGCTGGCCCGCTACGCCGGAGCACGGTGGTATCTCAACCAGTTCAATTGCGATGTTTCGAAGATAATCTGCTCGCCCGATGCCGATGTCCTGGTCGATCAGTCGCTCTACGCTGCGACTCCGGCAGAGGCCGATATGCTGTTGATCGAAGCCGCCAATGCCATGCTGGCGCGGCAGGTCTTTATCCCCCTTGGCGCTCCGCTGCGCTGGGGCCTGCTGCGCGGCGGCGTCGATGGCTTTGTCGAGAACAGGTGGGGGCGCCATCCCTTGTTCCCCATGGCGATTGCTCCCATCTCGTAATCGAAGGAGCGTTTAGCATGAATGAAGAACCGCGGTTCCGGCAGATGGGGGGCGAACTGCCGACCGGAAACGATCCGGCCTCGATCCGCAAGCGGGTCGAAGCGGTCGAAATGGTGCTCGAACGCAGCTTCCGGATTCCCGGCATTAACATGCCGGTCGGGCTCGATTCGATTGTTGGTCTGATCCCTGTTGTCGGCGATCTCATTACCGCTGCCATGGGCGCATACATTGTGTGGGAAGCGCGCAATCTGGGTTTGCCCAAATGGAAGCTGTGGCGGATGGGCGGACACATTGCCATCGACACTGCACTGGGTGCGGTGCCGCTGGTCGGCGATGCCTTTGACCTGGTCTATCGCTCCAACACCCGCAATCTGAAAATCATCCGCAAGCATCTCGATAAGCACCATCCGCAGACGCGGATCATCGAGGGGTAGTTTCCCTCGTAACCGCTTCGCGCTAGGGCAGCGAGCATGGCGCAAGACGTAACCTATTCAAGCTATCTCGATCTCGATCGCATCCTCGCCGCGCAGCATCCGGTTTCGGGCGCGCATGACGAGATGCTGTTCATCATCGTCCACCAGGCAAGCGAGCTATGGCTCAAGCTTTGCCTGCACGAATTGTTCGCGGCGCGCGATCACATCATGCGTGATGAGCTGCGCCCCTCGTTCAAGATGCTTGCCCGGGTTGCCCGTGCACAGAACCAGCTGATCCAGAGCTGGGACGTGCTGAGCACGATGACGCCGCATGATTACTCGCAGGTGCGCCCGCATTTGGGCGGATCGAGCGGGTTCCAGTCACCGCAATACAGGATGATGGAATTCCTGCTCGGCGGGCGCAACCCTGACATGGTGAAGATGCACGAAGCGACCCCCGAGATCGCCCGAGAGCTACGCGAAGAACTTGCTCGCACCAGCCTCTATGACGAGGCGATCCGGCTGCTGGCGCGGCGCGGCTTTGCCATTCCGGCCGAGGTGCTGGAGCGCAAGCTCGACGATGTATGGGTGCATTCCGCAGCGGTTGAGGCTGCCTGGGCCGAAATCTACCGCGCCCCGCAGCAACATTGGGACCTCTACGAACTTGCCGAAAAGCTGGTCGATCTTGAATATCACTTCCAGCGCTGGCGGTTCGGCCACCTCAAAACGGTGGAACGCATCATCGGCTTCAAGCGCGGGACCGGCGGGACACCGGGCGTTCCCTATCTCGAAGGTGTGCTGAAACAGGCATTCTTCCCTGAACTGCTGAGCGTGAGGACCGCGATATGAGCAGTTGGAAATCCGACCGCCGGATCTGGGATATTTCGCAGACCCTGCGGCCAGGCCTGCCGGTGTGGCCGGGCGATACCGCTTTCGCATTCGAGCAAAGTTGGCGGATGGACGAAGGCTCGCCGGTCAATGTCGGGCGGATGACCATGAGCACCCATTCGGGCAGCCACGGCGATGCACCGCTGCATTATTCACTGACCGGTCTCGACGCCGCCAGCATGGAGCTCGACCCCTATATCGGTGAATGCCTGGTGATCGACGCGCGCGGCGTCAGCGGCGCAATCGATGTCGCCGATTTGCCGCATCTGGAAAGCGTCGACCGAGTATTGTTCCGCACCTACGACGCCTTCCCGCATGACGAGTGGCGCAGCGATTTCACCCCGATCGCGGCGGAAACTATCGCATGGCTGGCGCTGCAAGGCGTCAAGCTGGTTGGCACAGATGCCCCCTCGGTCGACCCGCAAGAATCGAAGATCATGGCCGCGCACAAGGCCGTGCTCGAACACGATATGCGCATTCTCGAAGGGCTGGTGCTCGATGACGTGGAAGAGGGGCGCTACGAATTGATTGCCCTGCCGCTCAAGATTGCCGGCGGCGATGCCGGGCTGTGCCGGGCAATCCTGCGGGAACTGGACAATGGCTGATGCGATGATCGCCAAAGCGCGCGGACTTGACGCGGCGGACGAACTCGCGCCCTATCGCGAGCGTTTCGACCTGCCCGAAGGCGTCATCTACCTCAACGGAAATTCGCTGGGCGCGCTGCCCATGGCGACGCCCGCGCGGCTGGAAAAGGTCATGCGCGGCGAATGGGGTGACGGGCTGATCCGCAGCTGGAACGATGCCGACTGGATCACCCTGCCGCAGCGCGTGGGCGGCAAGATCGCCCCGCTGATCGGGGCGCAGCGGCAGGAAGTGATCGTCGCCGACAGCGTTTCGGTGAACCTGTTCAAGCTGATCAGCGCAGCACTAAAAATGCGTCCCGGTCGCAAGGTGATCCTCAGCGAGCCGGGCAATTTCCCGACCGATCTCTACATGATCCAGGGGCTGGAGGGACAGGGCCTCGCCACCCAGCGACTGGCGGAGCGCGACGCGATTATCGATGCGCTGGACGAGGATGTCGCGCTGCTGCTGCTGACCCACGTCCATTACAAGTCGGGCGCGATGTTCGACATGGCGGCGCTGACCAAGGCGGCGCACGAGACGGGCGCGCTGATATTGTGGGACCTGTCGCATACCGGCGGCGCGCTGCCGGTCGATCTCAATGGCTGTGGGGCCGATTTCGCGGTCGGCTGCGGCTACAAATATCTCAACGGCGGCCCCGGCGCACCAGCCTATGCTTTCGTTGCCGAGCGGCACCATGATGCGCTCAAGCAGCCACTAACCGGCTGGATGGGCCACGCCGCCCCATTCGACTTCACCGACGACTATGCGCCCGCGCCCGGCGTCGACCGGCTGCTGTGCGGCACGCCGTCGATCCTCGCTACGGCGGCGCTCGAGGTGGGCGTTGACCTCACCGCAGAAATCGGCGTCGAGCGACTCTGGGCCAAGTCCAGGGCGCTCAGCGAATTCTTCCGCGAGTGCCTTGCCGACGCAGACGTCGACCTGCCGCTCGTCAGCCCCGAAGACCCGATGCAACGCGGCAGCCAGCTTTCGTTCCGCCACGACTATGCCTACGCCTTGTGCCAGGCCCTGATCGCCCGCGGCGTGATCGGCGACTTCCGCGCCCCCGAAATCCTCCGGCTGGGCTTTGCGCCGGCTTACCTCCGGTTTGAGGACATGGCGCGTACGGCGGAGGAACTGGCGGATATTCTGGCGACGGGCGCCTGGGATACGCCTCAGTTCAAGCAGCGGGCCGCGGTAACCTAGGCCTCCAGCTCGATGTCCCAATAAAGCCAATCCCGCCACGTTTCGTGAAGGTAATTGGGCGGAAAGCTCTTGCCATATTGCTGCAATTGCCAGTGGGTCGGGCGGATCGGCTCGTAGTGGAGGTGCATATTTGCCTCCTTCGGTGTGCGGCCACCCTTCTTCATGTTGCAGGGTGCGCAGGCGGTGGCGATGTTCTCCCACGTCGTCCGGCCGCCCTGGCGGCGGGGAATGACATGGTCGAAGGTCAGGTGCTGGCCGCTGCCGCAATACTGACACGAGAACCGGTCGCGCAGGAACAGGTTGAAGCGGGTGAAAGCCGGAAACTCGCTCGGGCGGACATATTCGCGCAGCGCGATGACGCTGGGAATCTTCATGTCGAGGCTGGGCGAATGGACCTCGCGGTCATAGCTTTCGATGATGTCGACCCGGTCGAGGAACACCGCCTTGATCGCGGTCTGCCACGGCCACAGGCTCAGCGGGTAATAGGATAGCGGCGTATAGTCTGCATTGAGCACCAGCGAGGGGCACGACTCGAGGCTTCGGGTCGGGTCTTCCCCGGCGCTGCGGAAATTCGCTGCGCGTTCGATCAACTCGGCCTTGAACAATTCGTCCTCCCCGATTGAACTTACAGGAATCATTTACCGCGAAAAGCGTCAACCCCGAAACAAAGATGCTATCCACAGCCAGATTTTGCGAGTCGCGCTGATTTGGACGCAAACGAGTCAACCATGATCGTCACCCGTTTCGCCCCTAGTCCCAATGGCCCGCTGCACTGGGGCCATGCCTATTCGGCCATTGTCGCGCATGACTTCGCGCAGGCGGCGGGAGGGCGGTTCCTGCTCCGCATCGAGGATATCGACGGTCCGCGCAGCCGTCCTAGACTGGCCGACGAATTCCGCCGCGATCTCGAATGGCTGGGGCTCGAATGGGACGAAGTGTTGCCGCAATCGACTCGGTTGGAGCTATATCGCAAGGCGGCGGACGAGCTTCTGGGGCGCGGGTTGCTGTACCCCTGCACCTGCACCCGCAAGCAGATCGAGGCGCTTGGGCCAAAGATGGGGCCGGAGGGTCTAGTATATCCCGGTACCTGCAAGGGTCAGCAGATCGATCCGACAAAACCGGCAGCCCTGCGGCTCGATGTCGAGCGGGCGCTGGCGGATGTGGGCGACCTCAGCTGGCACGATGCGCTGGCTGGCGAGCAGCAGGCCGATCCCCACCAGCTCGGCGATGTGGTGCTGGTGCGCAAGGACCTGCCCGCCAGCTATCACCTTGCCGCCACGCTGGATGATGCCGCCGATGGTGTGACGCTGGTCACCCGAGGGCAGGATCTGTTCGCCGCCACCCATGTCCACCGGCTGTTGCAGGCGTTGCTCGGCCTGCCGGTGCCGCAATGGCACCATCACGGCCTGTTGCTCGATGATGACGGGAAGAAGCTCGCCAAGCGGCGCGGTTCGAAAGCGCTTGCCGATCACCGCGCAAGCGCCGAAAATGGCCGCGAATGGGCGGATCGCCTGCGCATGGACCAATGGCCGTGTGGAATATCGTTTCGGAGTACCTAGATAATAGCCATGACCTGGATACTCATCATCGCGCTCGCCGTCCTCATGGGGCTGGTTCTCTATTCGCTGGTTCGCGGCATCATCGCCTTCCTGCGCAGCACCAAGATCGATCTGGAGACCGGCGAGGGTCACAATTCGACCGAGATGCAGTTGCTGCAGAACAAGATGATGTTCAACCGCATCAAGTATCAGGCGCTGGCGATTGCCGTGGTTGCCATCCTGCTGGCGATTTCGCAGTAACCGCGCTAGCAGCCTTGGCCGATGGTCAAGCTCAACAAGATATACACCCGCACCGGCGATGACGGCACCACCGGGCTAGTCGACGGTTCCCGGCGGCCCAAGCACGATGCGCGGATGACTGCCATAGGCGTGATCGATGAAGCCAATAGCGCGCTCGGCCTTGCCGCCGTATCATTGGCGGGTAGCGATCATGCCGACCTGCTATTCCGCATCCAGAACGATCTGTTCGATCTCGGCGCAGACATAGCCACGCCGCTCGGCAAGATCGGCGGCGAGAATTTCGAGCCTTCTGAAATGGTGCTGCGCATGGTCGATGCGCAGACCCGGTGGCTCGAGGAGCAGATCGATACGCTCAACGATCGGCTCGAGCCGTTGACCAGCTTCGTTCTTCCGGGCGGCAGCGAGGCGGCGGCGCGGATTCACGTGGCGCGCGCATCGACCCGCGCCGCAGAGCGCGCCATGGCGGCGCTGGCTATTGCGGAGGCGGTCAATCCAGCAGCACTGGCCTATATCAACCGCCTGTCGGACTTGCTTTTTGTCTTGGCCCGGGTGGCAAATGATGATGGGGCGCGGGACGTAAAATGGGTGCCTGGCGCCAATCGATGACATCCTGCCGCTAGCCAGTGGCTGCCAGCCCCGCTAACAGGCGCGCTTTGCTGCAATTGCGAACAGAAAGCACATCCAGATGAAGACGATCGGTGTCATCGGCGCGGGCCAGATGGGTTCGGGCATTTCCCAGACGATAGCATCCCACGGCATCAATGTGATGCTGGCGGATATCTCGCTCGAAGTTGCCGAGGCGTCGAAAGCCGGGATCGAGAAGGCACTGGGCAAACTTGTCGGCCGCGGCAAGATCGAAATCGAAGACGCAGAGAAGGCACTGGCCCGGATTACTCCGGTGGCCGATTATGGCCCGATGCGCGATGCCGACATGATCATCGAAGCCGCGACCGAGAAGGAAGAGATCAAGAAGGCGATCTTCGAGAAGGCCAGCGAAGTGCTGAATGACGATGCCATAATGGCATCAAACACCAGCTCCATCCCGATCACGCGGATGGCTAACTACACTGGCGATCCGGCCCGGTTCATCGGGCTGCATTTCTTCAACCCGGTGCCCGTGATGGGCTTGATCGAGGTCATTCCTGGCTTGGCCACTGCCAAGCAGGTAGAAGAGCGTACCATCGCCTTCGCCGAGGCGCTCGGCAAGCAGGTGGTGTTGTCGCAGGACGAGCCGGGCTTCGTCGTCAACCGCATCCTGCTGCCGATGATCAACGAGGCGGTATTTGTTCTCGGCCAGTCGACCGCGAGCATCGAGGATATCGACAAGGGCTGCAGGCTCGGTCTCAACCACCCGATGGGCCCGCTCGAACTGGCCGATTTCGTTGGTCTGGACACCTGTCTCGACATCATCATGGTGCTCTACAACACCACCGGCGACAGCAAGTACCGTCCCGCGCCCCTCCTGCTCAAATATGTCGAGGCCGGCTGGCTCGGACGCAAAAGCGGCAAGGGCTTTTACGATTATTCGGGCGAAGCGCCCGTACCCACACGCTAACGCTCGGAACCGGTACGCCGCGCCATCCGTTTCTCTTGTTAAAGGAGATTACCGATGGCCCATGCAAAGAACTTTGATGGCGAACGTCGCCAGACCGACGCACTTGCGCCCGAAAACGAGAACGCCGAGCAGGTCGATAGCTATTCCCAGGCGCAGACCGTGACCGAGCAAGCGAAAGACCGCGCTACTACCATCCTGGGGACCAATAGTGAGCATGTCGAAAGCTCACTGAACGCGCCCGATGCGCAGGATCTCGTCGATCACATGAAGCAGATGGACAACGGCAATACGGTCGACATGTCGGCCTATGCTGGCGAGCCCAACCATGACGACAATGTCGACAAATACGGCAAGCAGTCGAAGCTCGACGGCCTGCGCGGGGATGGAACCTAGACCTTCGCGATATTGCCGTCGTTGAGGATCCAGAGGCCTGCAATGAGTAGACCGGCCCCCGCAGCGACGGCATACCCAATCCAGCGCATTTGCTGCTGTTGAGGGCTGTAAACCACATGTTCGCGCATTTTGCCGAGTGAGGCGCAGGCGCGGCTGGATGCATTGAGCGCGATCCAGATCGCCAACATCATGAACATGGTGGCAATCGCCTTGGCGAGCCACGGCGGCTCAAGCTCGCCAAAGAGGGCGCGTAGGCCAAGGCCGATGGCCATCGCCGCGAACGAAGTGCGGATCCAGCCCGCGAACGTCCGCTCCACAGCCATGATGGTCCTATCTTCGGCCATGTCGGTACGGTCGATGGCGAGCTCGGTGTTCTTGTCCTCGTCGACATGGCCTTCGCCCTTGTCGTAGCCACCATTTGAGCGGCGTTTCTTACGATTCCCATCGGTTTCCGGCATGGCGAATTGTCCTGTTGCGTTGAGAATTTAACGCAGCACAACCGCCAAAGGTCCGATCAATCCTGGATCAGGATGACTTCGCCATGTGCCGGATTGTCGATGATCGGCGTCGGGTCGATACCGCTAGGATCGACTACCAGTTCGTCTTCCGAGGTAAATTCAACGACTTCGGTATCCGCGAGGCCGTGCTGGGCTACATCGGTGGATGCGTCTCCGGCTGGATCAGCCTGAGAGAATCCTTCAGCGTGCTCCCGATAATCTGCGCCTTGCTGCTCCAGCTGCGCCGCAGCCTCGGCAAGCGTCCCTTCGTTATCCTCGGTGCCGACGAGGCTGGCAGCCCCGATCAGCGTCAGACCGACGAACAACAGCGCTCCCCAGCGATTCTGGAACATGTAGCCCTTCATG
Source organism: Sphingomonadaceae bacterium (assembly GCA_004282995.1). Lineage (GTDB taxonomy): Bacteria > Pseudomonadota > Alphaproteobacteria > Sphingomonadales > Sphingomonadaceae > Parerythrobacter. The sequence goes on along the minus strand of SHLU01000060.1, from coordinate 803 downwards.
AAGAAGCAGCTTGGCAGCGATAGGTTAATCTTGCGTGTTGTCCGCCTCGATCTTCAACCGATAGAGCGTTTCGAGTGCCGCTCGCGGACTGAGCGAATCGATATCAAGCGCTGCGATAGTTTCGCGCAATTTGTCATTACCTGCAGGCGAAGACTCTTCCAGCGCCGCAGCGAACAGCGGCAGTTCGCCCAACCCAGCGGCAAGCCCGCCAGTCTCCGCACGTCCTTTCTCCAGTTTGTCGAGCACTGATCTGGCCCGTTTGAGCACCGGCGGCGGAACCCCTGCCAGCTTGGCAACGGCAAGGCCGTAGCTGCTCTGAGCCGCTCCCTCTGCCAGTTCGTGAAGCAGGACCAACTCTCCCCTGTACTCGCGCGCCCGGACATGGTGCAGCGAGAGCGATTCACAGGTTTCCGCCAGCCGTGACAGTTCGTGGTAGTGCGTAGCGAAAAGGCAGCGGCAGCGCAGCGTTTCATGGACCGCTTCGACCACGGCCCAGGCGAGCGCCAACCCGTCATAGGTCGAGGTGCCGCGCCCGACCTCGTCGAGGATGACGAAGCTGCGCTCCGTCGCTTGCGACAGGATCGCCGCCGTTTCGACCATTTCGACCATGAAGGTTGAGCGGCCGCGCGCCAGATTGTCGGACGCGCCGACGCGGCTGAACAATCGGTCGACCAGGCCGATCTGCGCACTGTTTGCGGGCACGAAGCCGCCAGCCTGTGCCATCAGCACGATCAGTGCGTTCTGCCGCAGGAAGGTCGACTTGCCCCCCATGTTCGGCCCGCCGATCAGCCACAATCGGTCGC
>SHLU01000059.1 GCA_004282995.1 Sphingomonadaceae bacterium | reverse complement strand
TCGGGTATGGGCGTATTTCCGAACAAGACGAGCTTTCCGCCGCGCGCTCGCAGCGATTCCTCAAGGCTCTGGATGGTCTCCACGATAGCCGCGTCAGAGCCGCTGATCGGGCGATTGTGGAAAAACAGGAAGTGCACCGCCCAAAAACTCTTGGCGATTGCAGAGCCTGAAAGCTTAGCGCCAGCCTTGCTGCTTCGCCACTGCCTCTCCCTCGGCATCAAGCGCACCGCTTACGGCCATGTCCTGAGCCGCCGCCATAAGGTCGCTTTCGCTGCCAGCCTGGCGAAACTCGGTGGCTTGCGCACCGTCGAGGCCGAACTGACGTTCCAGCTTCCAGCCAGTGTCGTCACGGCAGGCGATGCCGCCGGTGTCATTGCCGCGAAAGGCGCGGCAGAACTGGCCATCTGAATTCTCGAAACTCAGCAGGATCCGCGTTTGGGCATCCCTGCCCTGCTCGGCCACAAGCTGCGTATCGAGGGCGCTGGCCAGCTGCGTCTCGGCATAGCCTTCGGGCGCAATGCCCCCACCCTGCCAGGGCTGCCACAGTGCCAGCACCAGCGACGCGGCCAGTGCCGGCCCGGCAAGTGGCGCCCAGCGGCGCACCACCGGAGCAAGACCGCGCTTCTGACGGGCTGCTGCGAAACTGACGATTTCAGCACTTTCGGTGTCCGGTTGCGGGTGAAGCATCTCGGTCAGCCGGCTTGGCACCGGTTGGTCGAGCAAAGGGGCATAATGCGCGTCCAGCGTGCCCTTCAGCGCACGATGCGCCTCGACCTCATGCGCCAAAGCAGGATCGGCGGCGATTGCCGCTTCGACACGCACAAGTTCCTCACCTGTCAGTTGACTATCGGCATAAGCGGCAATCATTTCCTTCGTCACACTCATGCTTCCGCTCCCAGGATCTCAATGAGCGCGTCGCGCCCGCGCACCAGCCGCGAATTGAGCGTGCCGACCGGGCACCCCACGATCTCGGCCGCTTCCTTGTAGGCATAGCCCTCAACCATCACCAGCAGCACCGCTTCGCGCTGGTCGGGCGGCAATTGCTGCATTGCGCGGTCGACATTGGACAACTCGACATGCGCCTCCTGCGCGCCCTCGGCACCAACCGACAGGCCCGCATCGGCGTCCACGAAGGTCTGCGAACGGCGGGCGCCGGCTCTTTTCTCGTCGATCAAAATGTTGCGCATGATACGGTACATCCAGCTGTCGAGTCGGGTCCCTTCCTGCCATTGTTCCCGGCGGGTCAGGGCCCTCTCGAGGGTCATCTGGCACAGATCGTCCCCATCGGCAGCCGAACCGGCAAGCCCGATGGCAAACCGCCGCAAACGCGGCAGCAGCGCGAGCACCTGCTGTTCGAAGCCTTGGGTCAGATTCCTTGCCTTTGCATGGATGAAACGATGCTGCCGGTCCGTTTCATCCATGCTTAATGCAAAAAAAGGCAATACGACAATGATGACACGGATCCTTCCCACCATGATGATGGCCCTGGCCTTGCTGTTGCCGCTCGCGAACCCACTGGCGGCGCAGATCGCCCTGCCGCAGGTGCAAGTGCCGGAAGTTCCGGGCACCCTTGATGGAATTGCCGGACGTCTCGACCCCACTCTGGACGAACTTGATATGCGCCTCCAGCGAGAGGCCCGGCGACTTATCCGCCTGCGCGAGCGGGCCACTGATCGTTTGTTGCGGCAACATCGCAACCTGATCGAGCGCGACGCGCGGGGCGAACTGGCGCGGCGCGGCGAACTGCTTGTCCAGGGCGCAGGCGCCGAGGTGCTCGAGATTCTCCGACATGCAGGGTTCCCGGTCCTCTCGACCGAGAGCATCGAAGGACTGGACATGACGGTAACCCGGATCGGGATCCCTGCCGGGCTGGATCTCGCCACTGCACAATCCTTGGCGATCGAGCTGGCACCCGGCGCGGATATCAGCGCCGACAATTTGCATTACCACTCGGGCACATCCACGCCGACCGCCGCTGCCGCACTGCCGATGGCGTTGCAATCAGCTGCCGCAACCGTCCGCACGGAAGTCGGCATGATTGACGGCGCGCCGGGACCATCCATTGGCGTCAGTAGCCAGAAGGGTTTTGCCAAGGGCGCGCCTTTTGCTTCGAATCACGGCAGCGCAATCGCTTCGCTCCTCAAGAGCGCCGGCGTCGCCCGTGTGCGCGTGGCCGATGTCTATGGCACCGATCCCGCCGGAGGTAACGCTCTGGCCATCGCGCGCGGCCTCGGCTGGCTGACCGCGAGCGGCAGCAAGGTGGTAACGATCAGTCTGGTCGGCCCTCGCAATTCAGTTGTTGCCAATGCCATCGCCGCGGCCCGACGCAAGGGAGTGGTCGTGGTCGCCGCAGTGGGCAATGATGGACCTGCTGCACCACCCGCTTATCCGGCCTCGTATGAAGGGGTAGTCGCCATAACGGGGGTCGATGGCCGCAACCGGGCACTGATCGAGGCCGGGCGAGCCCTGCATCTCGACTACGCAGCTCCTGGCGCAGACGTCTATGCCCTCGACGCCAAAGGCAAGCGCAGCCGCTGGCGCGGCACTTCTTTCGCTACCCCGCTGGCTGCAGCGCGGATCGCCGCTGCGATGGACGGACAGGCGGACTGGCGCAGCGCCGTCGACAATGAAGCGCGCGACCTTGGCGCCAAAGGCACCGACGCGGTTTACGGCCGCGGCCTGCTGTGCGGTAAATGCGCACGCGCCAACTAGGTTTTTCAAAAAATTTTGATGCCGATGAATTAAACCGCACCGGCCACCCGTTTCCCCTTCGAGCGAGCCACAGATTTCAGGCTCGCATCAATGACCGAAAGGAAACGGACATGAAAAAGTTCATTCTCACTGCAAGTGCCATCGCATTGTTCCCGGTTGCGGCACAGGCCCAGTTGCTTGGCGGACTTGGCGGCGGCCTTGGCGGCAATGTCGGCGGTTCGATCAATTCGACCGTCAACTCCACCATCGGCGGCACCATCAATTCCACCACCCGCACCGTACGCGGCGCGGTCGACGGCTCGGCCTCGACCTCGGGCGACCAGTCGGTCAATGCCCGCGAAGGCAGCGTCTCGGCAAATCGCAGCGCCGAAGGCTCGCTGACCGGTTCGACCGCCAGCCTCGCCGATCTCGCCGTGCCTACCGTGGCATCGGGTTCGGCCAGCGGCCAGGGCTCGGCCAATGGTAGTGCCAACGCCCAGTTGCTCGGGTCGGATGCCGTTACGGGAGCAGTCGCTCCGGTCGCCGGCCAGGCCGCCTCGGTTGCCGGTTCGGTCACCGCCACTGCTACTGGCACTGCCCGCGCGGCTGCCAATAGCGCGGCCATGCCGGGCCTTCCCGCGCTCGGTAGCGCCAGCGCCAATGGCCAGGGTTCGGCCAACGGCAATGGCTCGCTGGCTGGCAACGCCATGTCCGCTCCGCTGGCCGTCGCTGGCAGTGCGGCCGGAAATGCCGCTGGCGCCGCCACCGTGTCCCCCGGAATGCCCGTAACCACTCCTGACGGCGCTTCGCTCGGCAATGTGAGCCAGATCGTCGCCAACGGTCGCGGCGAAGTGCAACAGGTTGTCGTCACTCAGGGCAAGGTCACCCGCACCCTCCCCGCCGGCATGTTCAGCGCCAAGGGTAACGCCCTAGTCGCCGGAAGTGCCAATGGTGAAGCCAGCGCCGAACGCGCCCGGCCCGCAGGTGCCAACGCGCAGTAAGCGCATCCTCTCCCAGGGCTTGCTAACTCCCTCCACCAAGTGCAAGCCCACCCAAGAGGCGGGTCCTGTCAACAGGGCCCGCCTCTTTCCATATGTCGCCGGCATCGGATTGCCGCGAACGCGCGTTTCCCGAAATATCGCTACGGAATCTAGCCGTTCAATTGTGCCAAACTTGCAAATCCAATCGACCCTGTGGTCATTCCCCGTATCGCCTGTTACCGGCTAAAAACATGCAGACCGGAACACTGATCTCTCTCGTACTCTATTTCATCCTCATGCTCGGCATCGGGCTCTATGCCTGGCGCAAATCGACCGACGACAGCGAAGGATATCTACTCGGCGGACGCAATCTGCACCCTGCGGTCGCGGCGCTTTCCGCTGGCGCGTCGGACATGTCCGGCTGGTTGCTGCTAGGTCTTCCAGGCGCGCTTTATGCCGCTGGTCTGGTCGAAGCGTGGATCGGGATCGGGCTGTTTGTCGGCGCGTTCGCAAACTGGATTATTGTTGCTCCGCGCCTGCGCGCACAGACGGAAAAGCTGGGCAATGCGCTGACTATTCCCGAATTCCTCGCCAATCGCTTTCCTGACAAGGCGGTTGCCCTCCGTGTCATCAGCGCGATCATTATCGTCGCCTTCTTCAGCGTCTACACCGCGGCCGGACTGGTCGGCGGTGGAAAGTTGTTCGAGACCAGTTTTGCGAGCCTGTTCGGCGATATCGGGATGAGCGATTATGCCCTGGGCATCTGGCTGACCGCCGGCGTGGTACTGGCCTATACCATGGTCGGAGGGTTCCTGGCCGTCAGCCTGACCGACTTCGTGCAGGGTTGCATCATGGTCGTCGCGCTGGTGCTGATGCCGCTGGTGGTGATGTTTGGCGAAGGCGGCAGCGCCGGACAGTCGCTGAATGATGTGCAACCGGGATTCCTCAGCCTGTTCGGCGGGCTGACCGTCATCGGATTCCTCAGCGCGGTGACCTGGGGGCTGGGTTATTTCGGCCAGCCGCATATCATCGTCCGCTTCATGGCGGTGCGGAGTGTCGAAGCGGTCCGCACGGCACGTAATATCGGGATGACCTGGATGGGCGTGGCCCTACTCGGCGCACTCGGTGTCGGCATCGCTGGTCGCGCCTATGTCGAGCGCAACGGGCTGGTGGTCGAGGACCCTGAAACGATCTTCATCGTGCTGGCCGACCTGCTGTTCCACCCGATCATAACCGGCTTCCTGCTGGCGGCACTGCTGGCGGCGATCATGTCGACCATCAGTTCGCAATTGCTGGTCGCCTCCAGTTCGCTGACTGAGGATTTCTATCGGCTGTTCCTGCGCAAGAATGCCAGCGAGCGTGAAAGCGTCAACGTCGGTCGCATCTGTGTCCTGCTGGTGGCGCTGGTGGCAATTTTTATCGCTGGCGATCCCGAGAGCCAGGTGCTGGGCCTGGTCTCCAATGCCTGGGCAGGATTTGGCGCCGCCTTCGGGCCACTTATCATTCTGTCGTTGACGTGGGACCGGATGACCGGTGCCGGTGCTCTGTCCGGCCTTGTGACGGGCGCCCTCGTTGTGATAGCTTGGATTGCGCTTGGATGGAACGGCGCGTTCCTTGGTGGACCGGGCGTGTACGAGATCATCCCCGGCTTCGCGACCGCATGGCTGGCGATCTGGCTGGTCTCACTCGTGACTGCTGGCAACGGCGAGACCCGCGCACAAGCAAGCTGACCTTTCGCCTCTGTTCCATACCCTTTCCGTCGGCTAGGTTGCCCGCACAGAAGTAGGAGGACGGGATGGCCAAAGTAACCGGACTGGGCGGTGTATTTTACGTCGTGAAAGACCCTGCAGCGACGCGGGCATGGTATCGCGACACCCTCGGCATCGACGGCGAATACGGGCCGCAACTCGACTGGTCGGAAGAGACCGGCGACAAGCCCTATTCGCTAATCAGCCACTTCAAGAACGACAATTACATGAAGCCGGGGCGCGGCGAGTTCATGATCAACCTGCGCGTTGACGATCTCGATGGCATGGTCGCTCAATTGAAAAAAAAGGGTGTCGATGTGCTCGACAGTACGGACGAGGGCTATGGCAAGTTCGCCTGGCTGCTCGATCCCGACGGGATCAAGATCGAACTGTGGCAACAGGTCGAAGCGCCCGGCTGACGGTGCGCCGCTAGCTTGCCATTTCGGCAGCAAAATTGGGCTGGCCGTTCGAAGCGCTCACACCACCATCGACAGGCAGATTGACCCCGGTGACAAAGCGCGCTTCGTCAGAAGACAGGAACAGCGTCGGTCCCGCGATATCCTCCGGCTCCGCCACGCGGCCTAGCGGCAGCCGCTTCAACGCCGCCTTTACAAGCGCATCGTTGCTGGTGATCGCATCGGTCATGTCTGACCGCGTGATGCTGGGGTTGATCGCGTTGACGCGAATTCCCTTGCGGCCCAGCTGCAACGCGAGGCTGCGGGTGAGGTTGGACACCGCGCCCTTGGATGCGTTGTAGACCGGCAGGTCCCAATCGCCCCCTAGCCCCGAAACGCTCGATATGATCGTGATCGAGCCCTTGGTCTTGGCCAGTTCGCCGATCGCCTCGCGGCACAAATAGAGCACCCCCTTCACGTTGATGTCGATCACGCGGTCGATCTGGTCGTCAGGCGTGGTCGCCAAGGGGCCGGAATAGGCCACGCCTGCATTGCAGATCAGCGTATCGAGCGCACCGAAGCGCTCGACGGTGCTGGCAATCAGCTCGCGAACGAATCCTGAATTCGATACGTCACCCGCCACCACCAGCGTCCGTTCTGCGTCGAAATCGGCGGCAACTTTGTCGCAATCGGACTTGCTGCGGCTGTTGAGCACGACATTGGCGCCTTCTGCGGCAAATGCACGAGCGATACCTTCGCCGATCCCGCCCGATGAGCCGGTGACAATGACGGTCTTGCCGGAAAAGCGCTGCATGATGTTCTCCTGGTAAGGGCTGAGAGGATGCTACCCTTGGCGGGTCTACCGACAAATTAGGGTGGTGTTAACTACGAAGCTGCAGAGTCGCCCCATGCGTCATGCTCTCGTCATCATGCTCGGGCTTGCTCTGGGCGCCTGCAACATCCTGCCTTCGGGCAACGGATCGCAGGCGAGCGCGCCCATGCCCGACCAGGTGATAACCAGAAATCCCGCTGGCCAGCAGTGCCTCTCCAAGCTGGGCGAAACCGGCTCGCGATTCAACGCGCTGCCCGACAAATATTACGGAGCTGGCTGCTCGGCGCTCAATGCCGTGCAGGTTGAGACCCTCGGGGGAGACCGCAGCAATCTCGACATCGTCAACCTTGGACCGGTGACCTGCCCCACCGCCGAAGCGCTCAGCGGCTGGGCGCGTTTCGGCGTCGACCGCGCAGCCCGACAGATCCTCGGCAGCCCCTTGCGGCAGATCGAAACCATGGGCAGTTATTCGTGCCGCAATATCGCCGGAAGTTCACGCCGCTCGGCCCATTCGCGTGCCGAGGCAATCGATATCGCCGCCTTTGTGCTGGAAGATGGGCGCAGGATCAGCGTGCTGGCCGACTGGAATGGCAGCGGTAGGGCTGAACGCGAATTCCTGCGCACTATCCAGCGCAGCGCCTGCAAGCGGTTCGGCACCGTGCTCGGTCCCGAATATAATTCGGCTCATCGGGATCACTTCCATCTTGAATGGGGCGAAGGAAGCTTCTGTCGGTGAAGGTAGCCGAGACGCTGTCAGCCGCTGGTCAGTGCATTTTCTCAACGAGCCGACCGCGCCCGCTCACGGCAGATGCGGCCAGCTCGTCCCCGCAAGATCGCGCCATGGGTCGGGTCGTCGGGTCGTCAGGGCGCGAGGTCGGGTTCCATCCGCGCTTCCATACGCAGCCGGACAGCTTCGGCAGCGTGGCGCGCGCCCAGCTTGGTCATCATATTGGCGCGGTGAATCTCGACCGTCCTCGGGCTGATCTCTAGCTCCCGCGCGATCGCCTTGTTGCTGCTGCCCTCGATCAGCCATTCCAGGACCTCGCGCTCGCGATTGGACAGGGATGCGATACGCTCGCGTGCCGCGATCATCCGTCGCCGCTCCGCCACCTTGTTGCGCGCTTCCTCGTCAATCCGCCGCAGAATGGCAGCGAGGCGATCCTGCTGGATCGGCAAGGGAAGGAAATCGAGTGCACCGGCCTTTATTGCAGCAACTATGCGGTCGGTGTCGGGATCCTCTCCGGTTGCGACTACCGGCAACCACACGCCCAGGGCAGTAATCTGTTCGATGAGAACCTCAATCCCGCCATGGTCACTTTCGTCCCGCGCAAGCAGGATTCCCTCGCGCGGCTGGTGTTCGGCCAATTCTTCGACAGAACCGTAGACCTCGGCATGGTGGCCAAGCGCGAAGGCCGCCCGAGCCAGCTCAGCGCGGGAACGGCTGTCGCCATCAATACAATGGAGTGCCAATCGTTCGTCCATGCCGGCCATAATGACGCTGGCGCACAGAGTTATGTATCCGGATTAATACCAAAATGAATGTAATCACCGGGTAAGGTCTTGAAACACCCAATCCCTGCCGGGTAATTAATTCCAGAATGGTGGCTGTTTACGCAGAATCCACTCTGTGATTCCGCCTAGGCAAATTGCCTTAGTCGAAAACCCTAATCGTCCATCGTGTATTTGGGCAACGATTCAAAAGCGCTTTTCAGGGCATTCCCCCAGCTCGACGAGATCGACTGGAAATAGGGATCATCGCGCGTCACGCGAGCAGTATAGGCTGGCTCATAGAGATCGCGTTCGAGAACCATCAGGTCCAGCGGCATGCCGACCGAGAGATTGGCCTTGAGGGTGGAATCGAAAGAAACCATCAGTAGCTTGATAGCCTCCTCGAAGCTCATTCCCCGATCATAAGCGCGCAGGATAATCGGGCGGCCATATTTGAGTTCACCGATCTGAAAGAACGGCGTGTCGGTGCTCGCCTCGATGAAATTGCCTTCGGGGTAGATCATGAACAGCCGCGGCTCCATCCCGGCAATCTGGCCAGCGAGGATGATTGAGGCAGTGAACCGCTTGCGTCCGGTATCGTCATTGGCCCGCTGTCGCTGGTCGATTGTCTCGCGAAGCAGCCGCCCGATCTCGCTTGCGACAGTGAACATCGTCGGCATTTCGAGCAGGGAGTTGGTACGATCGTCGGGTAACTTGGTGCGCTCCTCCAACTGGCTGACGACCGCCTGCGTGGTGGCTAGGTTGCCGGCCGTCATGACGGTGATGATCCGCTCGCCCGGTACGTGCCAGTGAAACATCTTGGGAAAGGTAGAGATGTTGTCGACGCCCGAATTGGTGCGGGTGTCGCTCATCAACACCAGCCCTTTTTCGAGCATCATGCCAACACAATAGGTCATATCTTGAATTCCTTTGGGGGCACGCTCTTGCGGCCGCCCTCTACTGCTGTTCCGACTGTTGTTCCACAGCCACCTGCACGTCCATGTCCTGCGTGCGGCCACCGACGCTGATGCCGGTGATGGGGGCAGCATCGCGATAGTCGCGGCCTGTTGCCACCCGGATGTATCGCGGATCAGGGCTGATGCCGTTGGAAATATCGAACCCGACCCAGCCCAGCCCGTCGACATGCGCCTCGGCCCAGGCGTGGGTTGCCTCCTGTTCGATCCGGTCGTTCATCATCAGATAGCCGCTGACATAGCGGGCCGGAATGTCGGCCTCGCGAGCGGCGGAAATAAACACATGGGCGTGGTCCTGGCAGACCCCGCCACCCTGGACGATAGCCTCTTCAGCGGTGGTACTGACACCGGTTTCTCCGATGCGGTATTCGATCGATTTGCGAATGGCCGAAGACAGTCGGTGAAGAAATTCGAGCGGCGGCTCGTGCTCCTCACGGGCGTGGTCACGCAAAAAGGCCTTCAGCGCCGGGCCCGGGCGGGTCAGCTTTGTCTGTCCCATGAAACTCCACAACGGGAGATGCCCCGCGTGGCGACCGATCACACCCGCATTGTCGTGCGTGTCGACCGTCCCGAAACATTCCACCACCACGTATCGCGCATCTTCCTCGACCGATACCAGTGTCACAGCATTGTGGTGCTGATCCTCATAGACCAGTTCTTCGTGCGCGTTCTCGAACCGCATGTGCCAATCAACGATTTCCTGACCTTGCGTTGACTTGGGCGTCAGGCGAAGGCGTTGCAGGCCATGCGAAGCTGGCTCTGCGAAATTATAGCGCGTGGTATGGCGGACAGTCAGTCGCATCAGACGAGAAACCTGTAATCCTGGCCGATCGCCTCGGCAATGCGGGTGTTCGATTGTTTGAAGTCGACAAGGAACTGGTGCAGACCCTGCTCGAAGATGTCCTCCACCGTCATCTCGGTCAACCGTATGTCGGCCTGTCGCATCAGCGCGTTGGATTGGCCTTCGGACTTGTGGATGCGGGCAAGCGCCGCCAATTCCTGCCGCAAGGCATCATGGCAGAAGGCCAGGCTGCGGGGAAACCGCTCGTCGAGAACAAGGAAGTCAACAATACTGCGGGCGTCGATCCTTCCGGCATGGAGCCAGCTGAATACCCGGTCACCTGCCACTGAACGCAGCACATTCTCCCACTGCCCGGTATCGAGGCTGGATCCGACATAGGACAGCGACGGCAGCAGCAGGTAGTATTTGATATCAAGGATTCGGGCGGTGCTGTCGGCGCGCTCGAGGAATGTTCCTGCACGGGCGAAGTGGAAGCCTTCGTCACGCAGCATCGAGCCAACCATCGCCCCATGCGCCAGCGTACCCGCACGTCGGATCGAACCCAGTACCCGGCCAACCTGGCCCTGGTTGACGGGCTTGGCCATCATGTCGCGGATTTCCATCCAGCTTTCATTAATGACGGTCCACAATTCCTCGCTGATGGCATTTCTTGCGGCGCGTGCATTGGTTCGCACCGCATCGAGCATATCCATCACGCTCATCGGGTTGCCGGAATCGCGCAGGATGAAATTCCATGCCTGAACCCCGGTATAGGTGGCGTTCTGACGCTCGAAATCCTCGCGCCGACCCGCAGCTTCGATGACCGAGCGCCACTCCCCCTCAGCCGTCGCCAGATCGCGGGTCAGTGCCATGCGGAAACCGGCTTCGAGCAGGCGCGCGGTGTTCTCCGCCCGTTCGAGGTAGCGGAACATCCAGAACAGGCTGTTGGCTGTCCGGCCTAGCATGGGGATCCCTTCATCATTCCTTGAGCACCCATGTATCCTTGGTGCCGCCGCCCTGGC
>SHLU01000001.1 GCA_004282995.1 Sphingomonadaceae bacterium | reverse complement strand
GCCAAGGTTGGGGTCGGGCGTTCGAATCGCCTCGCCCGCTCCATTTTCTTCCAGCCATCATAGCGAATCCGAACGAATCACCCGCAACAGGGCGTTGTTGGCGGTATTTCGCTTGCATGGCGGCGGCATAACTGTTTCTGCGCTGCAACGAATGATATTTCGTATCATTATCTTCGGCTCTGGTTCAGGTTGGACCGGGCACGAGGCAGCCGAGTTCTGTCAGGAAACCCAGAATCACGATGTCTGTTAAATCATTTGTCCCCGCCCTTGCCGCTTCGTCGGTCGTCATCGCTACCATGCTCGTCGCCAACCCGGTGTCGGCCCAGGACGGGCCACAGCAGGGATCGGCTACGCGCGAGCAATCCGATGACGATTTTCATGATCGGCGGCGTGATGGACCGCCCGAAATCGTCGTAACCGCAACCGGGCTGACCCAGCTCGACGTGCTCGCGGGCACATCCATCGTTGAGGGTTTCGAGCTGCAAAGGTCGCTCGAGGGCACGATCGGCGAAACGCTGGTCAAGCTACCCGGCGTAAGCGCCACCGGCTTCGCGCCCGGATCATCGCGGCCGGTCCTGCGCGGCTTCTCTGGCGAGCGCGTGCGCGTTCTGGTCGACGGGTTGGGCGCAATCGATGTCTCCAATACCTCGGTCGATCACGCCGTCACCATCGATCCGCTGACCGCCGAAAGCATCGAAGTGCTGCGCGGCCCGGCTGTGCTGCTCTTCGGAAGCCAGGCTATCGGCGGGGCCGTCAATATCATCGACAAGCGTATTCCGCGCCGACAATTGGAAGAACCATTCCACCTCGACGGGCTGGTGCGCGCCGATACTGCGCTCGACACACGCGAGGCCGGCTTGTCGCTCGATCTGCCGCTGGGGCAAAGCTTCGCCTTCCATGTCGACGGTTCGTATCGGAACACGAATGATCTAGAGATTTCCAGCTTCCAAGTGGGCTCACGATTGCGCCAAGACTTGCTCGACCAGGCGGCGGAGGAAGAGGGTGAAGGTGAGTTGGACGAGGCTGCCGAACTGCGCGAGGCGGCGAACCAGCGCGGCGCGGTGCCGAATACCGCGACCGAAACCTGGACCGCCAATAGCGGAATCACCTTTTTCTCTGGTGACAGCAGCCTGGGCGTCGCGGTCGGTTGGTACGACACGCGCTATGGTGTGCCGAGTCGTCCGGGTGCCGGTGGCCATCACAGCGAGGAAGAAGGCGAAGATGAGGGCGCAGAATTTGTCAGCATCGACCTGCGCCAGTTCCGCACCGACCTGCGCGGAGAGCTCGACCTCGGTGACGGGTTCCTCGACACCTTCGTTACGCGGGTAGGCTTCAGCGATTATACCCATACCGAATTCGAAGGCAGCGAAGTCGGCACCGTGTTCGAGGTACAAGGGCTCGAGGCACGCGCCGAATTCAACCAGCACCGCCGCGGCGGCTGGGGCGGGGGCACTGGCATCCAGTATTATTTCCGCGATTTCGATGCCTTCGGGGCGGAAGCCTATGTGCCCAAGAACCGCACCGAACAACTGGCGCTGTTCAGCCTGCAGGAAGTTGATTTCGGCGGGATGCAGCTAGAACTGGCCGGCCGGTTCGAAAATACCGGTATCGATTCCACGCCAAGCGGCTTCGATCGCAATTTCAACACACTGTCTGGCGCGATCAGCCTGGCGCGTGAAACCGAAAACGGACTGCGTTTCGGCATCAACGCCAACCGCGCCGAACGTGCGCCGAGCGCGGAAGAGCTGCTATCGAACGGGCCGCATATCGCCACCCAGGCCTTCGAGATCGGCGACCCCAACCTGGGCACCGAAAGCGCCTGGGGGGTCGAGGCATTCCTGCGCGGGAAGCTGGGTGCGGCCGATGTCAGTATCGCCGCCTTCCGCAACTGGTTCGACGATTACATCTATCTAACCGCGACGGGCCTTGAACAGGATGACCTGCCAGTATTTCTCTATCGGCAGGACGATGCCACCTATTGGGGCCTTGAAGGCGAAGTGAAGTTTCCGCTGATCGATAGCGGCCCGATGCGATTGGTAGCCGATGTGCGGGGCGAGTATATCGAGGCCAAGCTCGATGATGGCACACCGCTGCCGCGCATCCCGCCGCTCAGCCTGCTGGGCGCGCTCGATGCTGATTTCGATACCTTCAACATTCGTGGCGAAGTGCAGTGGTTCGACGGACAAGCCAAGACTGCACCGTTCGAAACCGGGACTGATGGCTTCACGTTGGTCAACGCCTCGATCGCGTGGCGCCCTCTGCGCGGCAACGAGAATGTCACCGTGTTGCTCAAGGCGGAAAACATTTTTGACGTCGACGGTCGGCGCCATGCCAGTTTCACCAAGGACTACGTGCCGTTGGCCGGGCGCAATATCCAGGCCAGCGTCCGGTTCAGCCTATAGTCTCTGGCGGGCGCCGGTGATGGCCGGCGCCCGTTTCGAGCATCAGTTCTCGACCGCAAAGGTGAGTTCGGCGTTCTGTTCCAGCCGCTTGACCAGATCCTCGCCCAGGAATGAACCGGGCGTGCCGACCCCGCCTTCGGCCTTGCTATCGAGCAGGGCCATGCCGGTTTCGGCGAGCATCCGGCTGGTCGAGCCGTATCCGGGATCGTACTTGCCCTTTACCCCGTAGCGGATTTCCTCGCCATCGTGCCCGGTCTTGCCGATGAACAGGATGTCGTAAAAGCCATTCTCTCGCTCTTCCTTGCTTGGACCTTCGCCAGGCTTGGGCGGCTTGGCCCCGAACGGGTTCTTGAGCATCTCCGCAACCGCATTGGCGGCGGCCTTGCCGGCATCGCCGGGGCTGGTCAGCATCATTTCGTCATATTTGAAGTTCTCGCCATAGGGATGGCCGAGCAGGAAATTGGTACGGTGGACGTTCTTGGTGTTGATCGTCGCCATGATAAACGGCGCGGCCCATTTGCCGGTATCCTCGTCATGCTCGGGCACCAGTCCGCTTGGTTGATTGGGGCCTTCGAAGCCGGGCGTCAGGCCAAATGGGCTGGACAGGATCGGGATCAGCTTGGGGTTTTTGGCCACCGACTTCATCGTCGCCGTCAGGCTTGCCGCGGTGCCGCCGGAGAACGTGCCCTGCATGGCGCGGACACGGCCCTTCACGCGGGTCGCCGGCTTGCCGAAACGCTCCTGCGCTTCCTTTTGCAGCATGAAAACACCAAGGTCGAAGGGGATTGAATCGAACCCGCTGGAAAAGCAGATGCGCGCGCCACTGGTCTGGGCCATCTCGTGGTGCTGGTCGATTTTCTCGCGCATCCAGCCAGGCTCGCCGCACAGATCGGCATAGTCGGTGCCGGTGGCTACGCAGGTGGCGACCAGTTCATCACCATAGAGCTGGTATGGCCCAACTGTGGTCAGGACCACGCGGGTCCGCCTGCACATCGCCTCGAGGCTGTCGGGATCATCAGCATCGGCAACCACCAGAGGCGTTGTGCCTGGCGCGCCGATCTCGTCACGGACAGCTTCGAGTTTGTCGAGGCTGCGCCCCGCCATTGCCCATTTCGGCGCATCTTCCCGGCTGCCGTAATGGCGTACGAAATGCTCGGCAACGAGGCGTCCGGTATAACCGGTGGCACCATAGACGATGATATCGAATTCACGATCGGACATGGGGATTCTCCTTTGCGCGGGAGACTGCGCGCACAATGGGCTCAAGTCAAAGCCGCTACGGTTTGCTGGTGCTAACCATCAATTCTGTAACTGGTTCAGAAGCGGAACTGGCGACCGGCCAGGTCATACATGATTTCTTCCGAGCCGCCGCCGATCGCCATTACGCGAACCTCGCGGTAGATGCGTTCGACGCGGGCGCCTTTTACGAAGCTCGCACCGCCAAGGATCTGGCAGGCTTCGCGCGCACAGTATTCGAGAGTCTGCGTCGCTTGCACCTTGAGCAGTGCGAAATCGCCGGGGAAGGTGCACCCTTCCTTCACTGTCCACGCAGCCCGGTCGATCATCGCCTGCGTCGCATGAATCATCTGCAGCATCCGCGCCAGCTTGTGGCGGACTGCCTGCCTGGTCACGAGCGGCTTGCCAAAGGTTTCGCGCGCCCGTGCCCAGTCGAGCGCGTCTTCATAGCAAAGCCGTGCATAGGCGGCGGCCTGTTGCGCCATGCCAAGACGCTCGCCGTTGAAATTGCGCATGATCCCCGCGAATCCGGCGTTCTCCTCGCCGATCAGATTGGCCACCGGCACCTCGACATCGTCGAAATGGATTGTCGCTGTATCCGAGGAATGCCATCCCATCTTGGCAATCGGGGTGCGGGTGATGCCAGACCTGTCGGTCTCAACGAGCAGCAGAGATATGCCGCCCATGCCTTCGCCGCCGGTGCGCACGGCAAGAGTGATGAAATCTGCCCGCATGCCAGAGGTGATAAGTGTCTTTGCACCATTGACCACGTATTGGTCGCCACGTCGTTCGGCCCGCGTACTGATCTGGGCGACATCCGACCCACCGCCCGGCTCGGTGATGCCAAGACAGATGATCTTTTCGCCGGACAGCACCTGTGGCGCGATCCGGCGTTGCAATTCGTCACTGCCCATGGCGACGATCGGCGGCAGGCCGATGCCGTGGGTCAGTAGAGACGCGGGAATGCCGCCTGCACCGGGGCGACACATCTCCTCGGACTGGACCAATGAATGAAAGGGATCCCAGCCCTTCTCATCGAAAGTGCCGCTTCCGCCAAGATCTTCAGGATATCCCACCCCGATAATGCCGGCGGCGGCAGCCTTGCGGTGCAGCTCGCGCGGCAACTTTCCGGCGGCCTCCCACTCGTCGACGTGCGGCATGATCTCGCGCGCGACAAAGGTTCGCACACTGGCGCACACCGCTTCGTGTGTTTGATCGTAATGTGGGGAACGGGCGCGCCACTGGTCGAAGAGCGGCGCAGTGTCCATTACAGGCGGGGCAGGGTCACGCCGCGCTGGCCCATGTATTTGCCGGCGCGATCCTTGTAGCTGGTCTCGCACCGCTCGTTGCCCTGCAGGAACAGGAACTGGCAGGCGCCTTCATTAGCGTAGATCTTGGCCGGCAGCGGCGTGGTGTTGGAAAATTCCAGCGTTACGTGCCCTTCCCAACCCGGTTCGAGCGGGGTGACGTTCACGATAATGCCGCAGCGCGCATAGGTGCTCTTACCCAGGCAAATGACCAGTATGTCCTCGGGCACGCGAAAATATTCGACCGTACGCGCCAGGGCGAAAGAGTTTGGCGGGATGACGCACACATCGGTCTCGCGATCGACGAAGCTGTTGCTGGCGAAATCCTTGGGGTCGACCACGGCACTGTCGACATTTGTGAAGATCTTGAACTCGGGGGCCACCCGGGCATCATAGCCGTAGGAACTAAGCCCGTACGAAATGCAGCCATCGCGCCGCTGCGCTTCCTCGAACGGTTCGATCATGCCGCGGGTGGTCGCTGCTTCGCGAATCCATTTGTCGCTGAGAATTGCCATGTTGCGCAACATTCCCCAGCGCGAGCGTCACGGCAAGCCGTCGCGCGGATTGTCCCCTGATCGATGCGGTCAGTTCAGCGAGGCCGTGCGGATCCGCGGGTTGAGCGACGAAACGTGATTGAGCCATTTCTTGGGCCGTCGCAGCATCTTATCGGGATACTCGACCTTCAGGCCAACCAACTGGGCCATCCGGCCGACGAAATGGATGCAATTGCGCGTTTCGAGGTCGTAATACTTGCCCGGTGCATCGCGCCAGGCGACGACTTCCTGTTTGATCCGCCGGTATTGCGCGTCGGTCAGCGTCAGGGTGAAGTGTCGGTTGGTCTTCGGGATGAAATTGGCCTCTTCGCTTATAACTGCGTGCTTGACCGGGCCGTTGAGGATTGCCGGCGTCGTCTTCTCGGCAGAGAACCCGTAATTCTCGTTGATCCGCGTGCCATCTCTCAATGTGCCTTCGAGCACCACGAAGGCATGCGGATAACGGCCGAACATGACCGATCCGTTGACCGAGTGGAAATGCATCTGCACCTCGGCAAAGGCCGCATGCGACCAAGCCAGTGCGAAGACAGCGACGAACAGCTTTAGAAATCGACCCATGACGGCGCTGTTTAGCGGGCGAATCGGGGGATGATAAGCCCCGATTCTAATCGCTTGGACGTCTTTTGCACTCAGCCTGCCAGCAAGGTCGCGTTGCCGCCTGCGGCGGTGGTGTCGATGCAAACGACCCGCTCGGTAGCGAAACGGGCGACATAATGCGGCCCACCCGCTTTTGGTCCGGTCCCGGACAAGCCTTCCCCGCCAAACGGCTGGCTTTCCACTACCGCCCCGATCTGGTTGCGGTTGACGTAGAAATTGCCGACCCGCGCGCGTGCCTCGACATAGCGCCTTGTCGCCTCGATCCGGCTGTGCAGGCCGAGGGTCAGGCCAAACCCGGTCGAATTAATATCCGCCAGAACCTGGTCGAGTTCATGCGCCTTGAATCGCGCCACGTGAAGGATCGGCCCGAAGTTCTCGCGCCGCAGGTCGAGAATCGAATCCAGTTCGATGATGGTCGGCGCAACGAAGCAGCCCTTGCCGGCACCGCGCGGCAGCTTGCGTCGCCATACCTGTCGCCCGGCCTTCTTGCGGCGCGCGACATGGCGTTCGAGTGCGGCGCGTGCATCGGGATCGATGACTGGCCCTACATCGCAGGAGAAATCGGCAGGATCGCCGATTGTCAGCGCCTCGAAAGCGCCGCGGATTATCTCCAGCATTTCGTCGTAGACGTCGTCCTGGATGTATAGCATCCGCTGCGCCGAACAGCGCTGTCCGGCGCTCTGGAAGGCCGAGGCCACGACGTCGCGTGCGACTTGCTCGGGCAGGGCGGAACTGTCGACGATCATTGCGTTCTGTCCGCCGGTTTCGGCGATGAGGGTCGCAATTGGCCCTTCACGCGCAGCCAGCGAACGGTTGATGGCCTGCGCCGTGTCGGTCGAGCCGGTGAAGGCGACCCCGGCGATCCGCAGATCGCTGGTGATCATCTGGCCGACATCACCGGCGCCCGGCATGAGCTGGAAGACTTCCGGCGGAATTCCTGCCTCGTGGCATAGACGTACCGCCAGCGCGGCGATCAGCGGGGTTTGTTCGGCCGGCTTCGCGACTACGGTGTTCCCGGCCGCCATCGCCGCTGCGGCGGGGCCGATGAAAATCGCCAACGGGAAGTTCCACGGGCTGATGGTGGCAAAGACGCCGCGCCCGGCGAGATGCAGGCGGTTCTCCTCGCCGGTCGGTCCCGGCAGCATGATCGGGGCGGCGAACTGGCGCCGTGCCTCAGCTGCATAATAACGCAGGAAATCGACCGCCTCGCGTACTTCGAGAACCCCGTCGAGCACGGTCTTGCCAGCTTCGAGCCGGCACAGGCTCAGGAACTCGTCGGTATGTTCCTTGAAAAGGTCAGCGGCTGCTTCGAGCAGCACGGCCCGCTTTTCGCCACCGAGTGCGTTCCAGCCCGGTTGAATGGCGAGCGCCCGGCCGATACCGTCGGCGACCTCGTCCTCGGTGGTATCGCGCCGGGTGCCGACTTCGTGGGTCAGGTCCTGCGGGGCATTGATCGGCGCTTCCTCGCCCATCTCGGTCGAGGGGAAGGTTGGCCCGGCGTACCAGCGCTTGCTTTCGAGCCGCTCCAGCCGCTCCAGCAGCGGCTCGCGCACCAGCGGATCGGCGAGGTCGGTGCCGGCGCTGTTGATGCGTCCGGGGAAGATGTCGCTTGGGAGGGGGATGTCCGGATTACGCTTGGGGTCGAGCGCCGCCAGTTCTCTTACCGGATCACCGGCCAGTTCAGCGGCGGGGACCTCGGCATCGGCCATCCGGTTGACGAAAGAGCTGTTGGCGCCGTTCTCCAGCAGCCGGCGCACGAGATAGGCAAGCAGGTCCTTGTGCACCCCGACCGGCGCGTAGATGCGGACAGGCGTTTTCTCGTTGCCCTCGTATTCGGCCAGGGCATCGTAGAGTTCTTCGCCCATGCCGTGGAGGCGCTGGAATTCGAACGACTTGTCGCCTGCCAGCGCCTTGACCGCGCCAACGGTATAGGCGTTGTGGGTGGCGAAGGCCGGATAGATCACCTCGTTCGCCTCCAGCAGCTTGGCTGCGCAGGCGAGGTAGGAAACGTCGGTCGCCACCTTGCGGGTGAAGACCGGAAAATCCTTGTAGCCGCCAACCTGGCTGAGCTTGATCTCGGTATCCCAATAGGCACCCTTGACCAGCCGAACCATCAGTCGCCGATCATGCCGGCGCGCTAGCTTTATGACCCAGTCGCACAGCGGCGCGGCGCGCTTCTGGTAGGCCTGGATGACGATACCGAAACCGCTCCAGGGCGAGCCGTCGGGCTTGGTGAACAGCCCATCGTCGGCCAGCAACTGTTCGATGATGTCGAGCGAAATTTCGAGCCGCTCGGCTTCTTCGGCATCGATGGTGAAATGCATGTTGGCATCGCGCGCCTTGGCGGCGAGATCGCGCAGGATTGGCACCAGCGCAGCGGTCGCCTCCTGCTGGTGAAAGACGTCGTAGCGCGGATAGAGCGCCGACAGCTTGACCGAAATCCCGGGGCTCGACTGCACTGTGCCGTCGGTTTCGCCCTGCAGGCGCTCGATGGCGTTTTCGTAGGCGCGCCGATAGCGCTCGGCGTCGGCAAAGGTCATGGCCGCTTCGCCGAGCATGTCGAAGCTGTGGGTCAGCCCCTTGGCCCGTTCGGGTTTGGCGCGCCTGAGCGCCTCGCCGATGGTGCGGCCATAGACAAACTGTCCGCCCAAAATGCGCATGGCCTGCAATGTCGCCTTGCGGACCACCGGTTCGCCGAGCCGGTTGACCGTGCGCTTGAGCGTCTTGCCCATGCCGCGCTGGTGCTGCTCGGGCCGCTCAAGGACTTCGCCTGTCAACATCAGCGAGAAAGTCGCAGCGTTGACGAATGTGGACGAACTTTCGCCCAGATGTTCGCTCCAGTCGATATCGCCCAGCTTGTCCCGGATCAGCGCATCGGCCGTGTGCGAATCCGGCACCCGCAGCAGCGCCTCGGCGAGGCACATCAGGGCGATGCCTTCCTCGGTCGCGAGGCCATAGGTGTGCAGGAACGCATCAATGCCGCTGGCTTTGCGTGAGCGCGCGTCCTCGACCAGACGCACGGCGAGGTCATGCGCCTCGTCATGCACTGCCGAGGCGGGTGCTGCCTGGCGCAGGCGTTCGGCGATGCAGGTCTCTTCGTCCTGGCGATAGGCTTGGCGGAAAGAGGTACGGTTGAGGGGGGCCAGCGTGCTCATAGGGTTGGTCGTTATTCTTCCGGGGGAGTGAATCGGTGTAGATGGGGCTCGCGTTGGACCCGTTGCGACCATCAATCAAGAGAAGTCGCCAAGCCTTGGCAGACACGCTATCTCGAGGGCAATAATCGAACCCGGTATTGAGGGGATGTTGCATGGATATTGCGAAGCTGATGTATCGCGAGGGGTTCATGGAAGGGGAGCGAATCCTCGTGACCGGCGGTGGCACAGGACTCGGCAAGGTTATGGCCGAAGCCTTCCTCAAGCTCGGTGCCAGCGTACACATATGCGGTCGGCGCGAAGGCAAGCTGCAGGAAACCGCGGATGAGTTGATGGGGCGCCACGGCGGCAGTGTTTCGATCCACGCTTGCGATATTCGCAGCCATGAATCGATCGACGAGATGATCTCAGATATCTGGCAGGATGGTCCGCTAACCGGTCTGGTCAACAATGCCGCGGGCAATTTCGTCAGTCGCACCGAAGACCTTTCGGTCAACGGCTTCAACGCCATCGCCGATACCGTCTTTCGCGGTACTTTCTACATGACCCATGCTTGCGGTACGCGCTGGATAGAGCAGGGGTTGCGCGGCAATGTCCTGTCGATTCTTACAACCTGGGTGTGGAATGGCGGGCCGTTCGTGGTGCCGTCTGCCATGAGCAAGGCCGGCATCAACATCATGACGCAGAGCCTGGCCGTTGAATGGGGGCGCTATGGCCTCCGCTTCAACGCCATCGCGCCGGGTCTTTTCCCGACCGAGGGGATGAGCGCACGGCTCAGTCCCGAAGGGCGCGGCGGCAATTCGGTCGACCGTATGAACCCGATGGGGCGCCATGGCGAAATGCATGAACTTGCAAATCTGGCGGTGTTCCTGATGGGGCCGGGCGCGGAATGGGTAAACGGACAGACCATAGCCATCGATGGCGCGGGCTATCAGGCCAACTCGGGCAATTTCTACCAGGCGCTTGCCCCGATGGGAGATGAGGACTGGCAGCGAATGCGCGAATCGATCAAGGGCACCAATGCCAAGGACAAGGCACAAAGGACGACCTGAACCATGGCACAGGTGACGATGGCGCCATGGGCGCAGGCGGAAGAGGTGTTGGCAGACGGAGCGGTGAGCTTCACCTGCTCGCGCGACAGCGACCAGTGGCCTTGGCTCACGCTCGATCCGCATGATCCGGCCGTCATCCAGACGATCAATTTCTGGGCCAGCTACCAGGCGGGGCAGGCACGCGGCAATTGGGAGCCGGGCCAGTGGACCGCGCTGACTTTCCTGGAATGGGAAACGGGCAAGCCGGGCTGCGGCCATGCGACCCATGGTGTCGAGGACATCTTTGAACGCGAGGGCAAGCAGACATATCGTCTGACCTTCTTCGACGATGCCGGTGCATTGGTGGCTCGGATGAGCGGGACCGGCGTGGTCTTCCGCAACCGCGATTTCGAAGGCTGGCGGGCGGAAGAAAAAGAGCGCCTGGCCGGAGAGCGTTCGACGAGTCCCTTTGGCTTTGCTTCAGCGGAAAGTGTCGGTGCAGCGAGCGAACAGGGAAGCCTGCTGGCCGAATTCGAGGGACCGGACGCGCGCGCCACGAGTGGTCTGATCACACCGGAGAACGGCCTCGCACCTGCCAATCCCTATCTCAGCGGCTCGGGCGACCATGTAAACGCGACCCACCTCGCTGAAGTCGTACGTCAGTTCGACACGCTTCTGCGAGGCGGCGACAAGCGATTGCCCAAGAGGGGCGAAATGCGCTTCAGCCATTATGTGGAGCTAGGTGTGCCGATTACCGTCAGCCTGCGCGAAGGGACCGACGCCGTCACTTCGATCGAGGCCGAGGTCCGCCAGGGCGGGCGGCTGTGCACCACCGCCCGGTTCGATTACTGAGCTTTCGGCGGCATCAGGATCAGCTTGGGGGTCTGCGCGCGATAGCGGCGGAAATCCTCGCGCATCCCCCAGCGCTTCTCCGCTTTCGCGTCTAGCATCGGAATGCCGCTGACCCCGGTCAGCAGAACATAGACGAAGACGGGCGAGACCAGCACCAGCCACGACCACCCTGAAAGTAGCGGCAGCGCCATTACCGCGATGCCAGTCCACAGCAGGATCTCGCCAAAGTAATTGGGATGCTGCGACCATGCCCACAACCCGCTGGAAATGAACTCGCCGTCGTTGGCCTTGTCTTTGCGGAAAGCGGATTTCTGTCCGTCAGCGATGATCTCGATGACAAAGCCGATCAGCCACAGGCTGGCGCCTATCCAGAAGAATGCGCCGATCGGTTCCGGATCCTTGGTGGTAATGATGGCAATGGCGGCAGCGGCGGTGAACATGCCCCACAGCGCCTGCAGCGTCCAGGCGACGAGGAAGCGGGATGGGTGGGTCTTGATCTTGTCGAAGCGCGAATCTCCACCCGCATCGCTGATCCGCCGGAACAGGAAGATGCCGAGCCGCCCGGTCCATACAAGCACCATGCCTGCGACCACCAGCGCACGAATATCGTGTGGTGACGCCAGCACGAGCGCGGTGATGATCATGGCGACATAGGTGATCGATCCGGTCAGGTCGTAGTATTTCTCCGTCTGCGCGGCGGCAGCAGGAATGAAGGCGAGCCAATTGACCGCCAGCGCGACGAGCGTGCAGAGGAAGAACACGGTCATCCCTGCCACCCGCAGGCTGTCGGTTCCCGCCAGCCAGCCGAATACAAGCCCGGCTGCGGCGGCGATGAATACTGTCACCAGGCTCTTGATCGACTTGCCATTCATGTGGTCATCCCCCTCGCATTAGATGGCCAGTGCTACATGACCGGGGTTCACCGCGCCATACCGACCGAAGCCGTGGTTGACCCGCCATGCACAGCGGTTACCAGATCACGCTAGGCCCAAGCTGGCGCGGGCGGTGAGGAGTAGCAGCAATGAGCGAGTGGATCGAGCGAGCCAGAGCGGCTTGCCGGGCGGCCAGCGCCTATCGCGATGCCGCCCGCGACGCCGTCGCCCGCGATGTTGCGCCGGAGGGTAAGCCCGTCCCCGCGCTGGTCGAGCGCGAACAGCGCCAGGTCCACGGCTTCGGATGGATCGGTACACTCGTCGCCGCGCTCGAAGCCACAGCCGACTGGGCTGCGCGTGGTTCCGCCGGCGGTCGGTTCGGCGAGGTTGAGGCGCTGGTCCTGCAGATCGGCTTTGGCGAGTACCTGCACCAGCTAATCAGCGCCCTGCCGATGAGCCAGAATGAGATGCTGCGTCCCGGTGATCTTGGCATTAGCGAGGCAGCTGCGTCCCTGGCTGAGGATAGCGAGGTGCGCCTCTTCCTTGACCATGGGAATACTGCCGAGACCCGCGTCGCCCTGGCGCGGGCGCTTGGCGAAGGGGCTGTGCCGGACGAGGCCTTCGACGAGGAAACCCTCGACATGATCCGTGCGCAGTTCCGCGCATTTACTGCCGACCGGATCGCACCCCATGCTCATCGCTGGCATCTGGAGGATAAGCTGATCCCCATCGAGACCGTACGCGAGATGGCCAATCTGGGCGTCTTCGGCGTGTGCATTGGCGAGGAATTCGGCGGATTGGGGCTGGGCAAGACCGCGATGTGCCTGGTGTCCGAGGAGCTTTCCCGCGGCTGGATCTGCGCCGGATCCCTCGGCACGAGATCCGAGATCGCCGCCGAACTAATCGGGGAAAATGGCACGCCAGAGCAAAAGGCGAAGTGGTTGCCGCGTCTGGCCGATGGCTCGGTGCTTCCGACAGCGGTTTTCACCGAGCCCGATACCGGCTCCGACCTGGCCTCGGTTTCTACCCGCGCCGCACGGCAAGAGGATGGCAGTTGGCAGATCCGCGGTGCCAAGACCTGGATCACCCATGCCGCCCGGGCCGATCTAATGACGGTGCTGTGCCGCACCGACACCGGCACGCCCGGATATGGCGGTCTTTCGATGCTGCTGGCCGAAAAAACGCGCGGGACAGACGCCGCGCCGTTTCCCGATCCCGGTATCGAGGGCAGCGAGATCGAGGTGCTCGGCTATCGCGGGATGAAGGAATATGCGCTCGGCTTCGATGGTTTTCCGGTGGCCGCCGATGGCCTGCTCGGCGGGATCGAGGGGCAAGGCTTCAAACAGCTCATGCGTACATTTGAGAGCGCGCGCATCCAGACCGCCGCGCGCGCAGTGGGGGTGGGTTGGAATGCCTTCGATCTTGGCCTGTCCTATGCGCTCGAACGCAGGCAATTCGGCAAGCCGTTGATCGCCTTCCCGCGAGTGGCGGACAAGCTGGCGCTGATGGTGACCGAACTGGTGATGGCACGCGAGCTGACCTATTCGGCGGCCCGCCACAAAGACAAGGGCGAACGCTGCGATATCGAGGCCGGGATGGCCAAACTGCTTGCCGCCCGCGTCGCCTGGACCAATGCCGACAATGCGCTGCAAATCCATGGCGGCAATGGCTACGCGCTCGAATATCCGGTCAGCCGGGTGCTATGCGATGCCCGTATTCTTAACATCTTCGAGGGAGCCGGAGAGATCCAGGCCCAGGTCATCGGTCGCGGCACATTGCGCGCGCAAGCCTAGGCCGGCGACCTATTCGCGTACGCCCTTGGGAGCGCGCTGGTCCATGAACCCGAACATATAGCCAGCCACGCGGCGCATCTGGATTTCCTCCGCGCCTTCGGTGATGCGATAGCGGCGGTGGTGGCGATAGATATGTTCGAACGGCTTGTGGCGAGAATAGCCAAGGCCGCCATGCACTTGCATCGCCCGGTCGGCCGCTTCGCAGCACAGCCGGTTGGACCAGTAATTGCACATGGATACCTTGTCCGACACCGAGAATGCGCCGTAGGTGTCCATCTGCCACGCGGTCTTGTGGATCAGCGCTCGCAGCATCTCGCACTGTGTCTGCAACTCCACCAGCGGGAACTGGATGCCCTGATTGGTCGCGAGCGGCTTGCCGAAGGGTTTGCGTTCGCGCGCATATTTGACAGATTCATCGATGCAGAATTGTGCCGCTCCGAGCGATGATGCCGCCTGCCTGATGCGGTTTTCATTGAAGAAATGCTGCACGATCGCGAGGCCGCGTCCTTCTTCACCAAATATGGCGCTGTCGGGAACGCGCACCTCCTTGAGCGAGATGCTGCCATGATCGGTCGGCATGTTGAAAGTCCAGAGGAGTTCCTCCAGCGTGAAGCCGGGCGCGTCTGTCGGGACCAGAAATGCCGTGATGCCTACCCCGTCGCCAGCCGTTCCGCTGGTCCGGGCCATGATCATCGCATGTGATGCCTTGTGGATGCCGGTGTTCCAGGATTTCTCGCCGTTGATGATCCACTCGTCCCCGTCGCGTACCGCAGTGGTTTCCATATGCGTCGCGTCGGACCCATGCGCAGCCTCAGTGATGCCGAAGGTAAAGCCGCCTTCGCCCTTGAGCATCGGTTCGAGCCACTCTTCCTTTTGCGCATCGGAACCATAGGCGTCCATGAGTAGTGGCCCGACCAAATTGCCGACGACCGAGTGTTCGGTCTGGAGATCGTTGAACAGACCCACCCCCTTTGCCGCGAGATGTTCGCGGATGATCGCCATGTCGAGATTGCTGCCGCCTTGTCCGCCCCATTTCTCGGGCAAGGCGAAACGATAGAATCCAGCCTTGTCGGCTATGCGCTTGGCCCTGGACATCAGTGCTTCCCAGTCTTCCGTGGGCTGACCGCCGTTGTCCCAGTCGGTGCGGGCATCCTCGCGGCGATGGTCGAAGAAGCGATTGTTGTCGTCATGCATTTGCAGCGGCATGATTTCTGCTTCGATGAACGCATCCAGCCGGTCGAGATAGGCTTGCGTGCTCGCTGGAATGTCGAAGTTCATCATCTGCAATTCCCTCCTTGGCCGAGCGCAACGGCAAGGCCCGAATATTTCGGCTGATCGATCGCAAGCTGGTTGACGACCGTGTTCCTGAGATGGTTGGGCAGACCAGGATGGTCGAGTGCCAGTTCGCCGCTGCGCAGCGCCATGACCAGCTTCCAGCGTAGGTCTTCCAGCTCTCCGGATGTATCGAGAAGGTCCGACAATCTCGTCTGTTCGGCCTCACGCGCGGCGCTGCCCAGCTTGAGTTCGCGGATCACGATGTCGAGCGAGTTCGATGCCACCAGCGCCATGAACCCGTTGCGCGCGTCGACCGCGCCCCGCACATCATTGCGCAGGAAATCGCGGACGCTTGAGAGCAACTCCGTACTGCTCGGCATGTCCACAGTGGTCGTCGCAACACCCGGCTCGAGCAAGTTGACAGGTCCGGGTATGATCAGATTGGCGCAATCAGTCTGGCATTCGGATGACCGCCTGGCGATGCCGGGTCGCTCCACGCTCCGCTCTGGCAAGTCGCGCCACGATTGCTGCATCTTCAGGCAACCAATGGCCCACCAGAAAGAGCCGAACACCTCCCAAAAACGCAGGTGGTCGGGATCGATCTTGCGCCCGCATTGCGTTTCGTATCCCGCGAGCAGGTCTTCGCGTGTGCCGAACCCGCCAACCGGCAATTCGTGGCGACCAAAGCGCCAGGAATTGGTGCAGATCCACCCGAGATCGCGAACCGGATCGCCGATATAGGCAAGTTCCCAATCGAGCACGGCAATGATGCCCTCCGGCGTGACCATGAGATTGCCATTGCGGAAATCGCCGTGGGTCAGGCGGTGCTCGCACTGGTCAGGCAGATTGCCCAGCAACCATCGCGCGGTGAAATCGATCATCGGCTGCGGCGTATCGAACGTCTGGTACTCGTCCCACATTTTCCGGACCAGATTGCCGGTCGCTGTTGCGGTCAGGGCATCGCGCAATCCGGAATCGTCGAGATCGATGTCGTGGATACGCGCCAGGATCTGTCCGCACTCATGAGCGAGTTTCGGGCGAATCTGATCGAGTTCGGGTATCTTGTTGATCCGCGCCCCCAACGTTTCGCCTGCGAGCCACTCCATGATGAAACCGGCGCCAAGGCCGTCGCTGGATTTGAACGTATAGTAGATTTCTGGTTCGGGTACGCCTGCCTTCCGGGCGATGTCGAACAGCTTTGCCTCGACCGCGAGGCCCGGAGCGCCGGAAAACCCGGCATCGTCTTCACCGCCTGTTGCCCGCCGCATGGCCAGCAAGCGCGTGCTGCCGCGACTGGCGATCTCGATCCGGTAAGTCTCCTGGCTCGCACCTCCACTCAGGCGGTCACAACTGACAAGGGTCTCGAACCCGGCAATCGCGTGCGCGAGGACGGCTGTCAGTTTCTCTTCGAACGAATCTGCCATTCTTTTTGGGTTCCGGTCCTCCTTGTATCGAATCAATCCCACAGCGCCAGATCGCAGCGAACAAAGAGGCGACCGGTAATCGAATGCAGGGAAAATGATCGGCCGGAAAGCATCACTTTCGACGGCATTGCTCCACATGGAGGCAGGATCGGCTCTGACAGAAAACTGTTTGGTGCGGTCGAGAAGACTCGAACTTCCACGGGCGTTAGCCCACAACGACCTCAACGTTGCGCGTCTACCAGTTCCGCCACGACCGCACACAGTCAGGGCCGTTCAAATCAGCGGCCCCGGGGAGGTAGGAGCGCGCCCCTAGCAGCGAGCGAGAGAGGCTGCAAGACGCTTTCACACAAGCGATGAAAGCTTGCGTCGTTCATGGTGCAGCCCGTCAGCTCGGGCTCCAGCCAATGCGGGCTTTTCTGGCCCGCTTGGGGATTTCGTTGCTGGCCTCGTTGATGGTCAGGCTTTCGCCCGGGGCGAGCGTGTCTTTCTCCGGGTTGATGACCCAGCGCCATACGCGGGTATCGGTTTCGTCGTAGAAGGCGATCAACACATCGGGGACGCGACGGGATTCGCGGCCGACATTGGTGATCGTCCCGCTGACGGCGAACAGGATGCTGTCATCGGGCAGAGTTCGCCGATCCTGTCGATCCTCGGGAAAATCGAGCACCAAATCGGGTTGCTCGACCCCGAAGGTCGGCTGCTGCACCGGCAACCAGTCAGGCGTGCCGTAATAGGATAGTGTAGCGATGATCCCGACTGCGAGCAGCGCGAAGACCGCGGCAATCGCAGTCCACATCTTGAGCGGGTTGCGGCGCGACCGGAACGGAGGCTCGTAATCGAACTGCGAATGATCGTCTTCGGGTTCGAATGCAGGCGGAGGAGCAGGAGGCGCCTCGCTGACCGGAGGCGGCCCTTCGAGCGAGCTGTCCTCGTAAGAGTCGCTATCGGCTACCGGATCGGCAGGATATTGCTGCGACGATTCGGTTGGCGGTATCGCTTCGGGTGCGTCCTCGACCTCAGCTGGTTCAGATTGCTCAGGCGCCGGATCGCGCGCAGCCGCCGACATAGGTTCCGGGGTGGTATCCGCTTCGGGCGCAGGTGGCGGAGCGGGCGGCGCTGGTGGAGGAGCCGGAAGCGGGGCAGGCCTCGCCTCTTCCCCAGTGTCGATCTGTGGACCGTCCTGGAACCAGCTATGCTTGCACTTGGCGCAGCGGACCGTGCGTCCTTCCACGCCGATAGCGCTATCGGGAACCACATAGCGGGTAGAACAGGCTGGACAGGCGATGATCATCGAAGCCTAGCCTTACGCCTGCTGGGGAATCACTGGCAAGGTCACTAGCGGGGGAAGCAATTGCGCTTGCCGCTTTTTTCCACATCGAAGGGCCGCTATAGCCCCCGGCAACACATGTTATTCGCCGCAATGCCCCCATTTGAAAGGTCTGCCGATGTCCGAAGGTGACGAAGAGGTCGTGACCTTCGACAACGTCGGCCTGCGTTACGGGCAGGGCAAGGAGGTGCTGAGCGACATATCCTTCACCTTGTGGCCGGGCAGTTTTTATTTCCTCACCGGCGCCAGCGGCGCGGGCAAGACCTCGCTGCTCAAGCTGCTCTATCTGGCCCAGCGCCCCTCGCGCGGGGTCATCCGCATGTTCGGCACCGATGTCATTACACTGCCACGCGCCCGACTGCCCAGCTATCGCCGCCGGCTTGGCGTGGTGTTCCAGGATTTCCGGCTGGTCCCGCACATGTCGGCGCATGACAACATTGCCCTGCCGCTCAGGGTGTCGGGCGTTTCGGAGGCGGACTTGGCCAAGCCTGTCGCCGACATGCTCGAATGGGTTGGCCTCGCCCACCGTGCCGAAGCGCGCCCGGCCACTCTTTCAGGCGGTGAACAACAGCGCGTGGCCATCGCCCGCGCGGTGATCGGTCGGCCTGACGTGCTGGTAGCGGACGAGCCGACCGGCAATGTCGACCCGGAAATGGCGGTCAAGTTGTTGCGCCTTTTCGAAGCGCTCAACCGCCTTGGCACCACGGTAGTGGTGGCGACCCATGACCTGCATTTGCTGCAGAAAGTGCCGCAATCGATGATCATGCGGCTCGACAAGGGCCGCCTGTCCGATCCCACAGGGATGCTGCGCAATCCCCCGCGCCGCAAGGCGACAGAGGCGCGGCCCGGATGAGCAAGACACCGCCTGTCAAACGCCGGCTCGGCCGCGGGCTGGTGCCGTTCCGTGGTGAACGGGCCAGCCAGCTCCTGCCGCAGGGTAGCTTGGCCGGGCCAGTGCCGTGGGTCATCGCCATCATGGTCGCCCTGACGGTCATCGCGACCGCCGCAGGCCTGGCCTTGAGCAACCTCGCCGATGGCGCACAGGCGGAACTTTCGGGCGGCGCTACAATCCAGGTGGTCGAAGCCGAGCCGGGCGAACGCGCGCGCCAGGCGCAGGCAGTGGAGGAAGTTCTGGCCGGGTTCCCGGAAGTAGCCACAATCCGCCGTGTCCCTCAAAGCGAGCTTGAAGGCCTGCTCGAACCATGGCTCGGCGCCGGGGTCGATGGCGAGACCGTGCCTGTGCCTGCGCTGATCGACGTCCGCCTGCGTGAAGAGGCGACGCCGGACAAATTGAGGCGGATGCGCGCGGCGCTCCTGCAAGTTGCGCCTGATGCGCGGATCGATGCCCAGGCAACATGGCTCGGCCCGGTGTTCTCGGCAATTGCCTCGCTGCAATATCTGGCCCTGGCGCTGGTGGTGCTGCTGGCTACCACCAGCCTTGCGGCGGTTTTCCTGGCGGCGCGAAGTGCGCTCGGCAGTAATCGCGAGACTATCGAGGTTGTCCATCTGCTCGGCGGGACCGACACACAGATTGCGCGGGTATTCCAGCGGACCGTGGCAACCGATGCGGCACTGGGCGGGATGGTCGGGCTGGTTCTCGGGACTGCGGCGGTCTTGTTCCTGGGGCAGCGTTTCGCCGCACTCGATAGCGGCATGGTCGCTGGCGGCGGTCTCGGCTGGCAAGACTGGCTGGCAGTCGCTTTCGTGCCGCTGATTACCGTATTGCTGGCCATGGTGACCGCGCGGTTGACTGTTGTCGCCGCGCTGAGGAAGATGCTGTGATCTGGCGTCTTTTCCTCCTTCTCTTCGTGAGCTGGGTGCTCGGCTTTATGTGGTTCGCCGTGACCTTGCCGCAGCCATTGTCCGAGCAGGAGACCGATGCAGTCATCGTGCCGACAGGCGGAGCAGGGCGGATCGCCCACGGGCTCCAGATTCTCGATCAGGGTAAGGCGAGGCTGGTGTTGGTGACTGGTGTCGATACCGATGTCCGGCCGGCTGAGTTCGCCGAAGAGTTCAACGTGTCGATGGATCAGATGCAGTGCTGCGTCGTGCTCGGCTTCGAGGCGATGAATACCCGCGGCAACGCGGTCGAAACTGCCGATTGGGTTGCCCGCAACAAGATCCGTTCCTTGCGGCTGGTGACCTCCGATTGGCACATGCGCCGCGCCGCCTCCGAACTGCGGCGGCAATTGCCGACCAATATCCGCATTGTCGAGGATGCCGTGGCGACCGAACCATCGCTGTTCACCCTGTTCCTCGAATACAACAAGCTGCTGGCAAGCTGGCTCTCGCGGTTCGTCCCGGTATAAGGCCCCGCAATGGTTACCCTGCGCAATATTATTTTCTACCCGGTCTATTATACCGGCAGCACAATCTGCGTGCTGATATCGCTGTTGGCAGCGTTTGTCGGCAAGGTGGCATTTCGCCGCGCGGTCAAGAATTGGGGTGCCTGGCACCGCTGGTGCCTGCGGCATATCCTCGGCATCAAAATCGTGATCGAGGGCGGCGGGCCTGTTAATACGCCGACGCTCTATGCGGTAAAGCACGAGAGCTTCTTCGAGGCACTTGATGCGCCGTACCTGTTCACCAACCCGGTGGTTTTCGCCAAAAAGGAACTGTTTGCCATACCGGTCTGGGGCTACCTCGCCCGCCGCTATGGTCTGGTGCCGGTCGCCCGCAGCGAAGGGGCCAAGGCACTGATGATGATCATGCGCGAAGCCCGGGCCAAGGCCGAAGAAGGACGCCCGCTGGTGATCTTTCCGGAAGGCACCCGCGTCCCGCATGACCATCACGGCAAGCTGCAATCGGGCTTTTCGGGGATTTACAAGATGGTCAAGCTGCCGGTGATCCCGGTCGCGGTGAATAGCGGTCCGCTTTACCACCGGACATGGAAACGGCCCGGAACCATCACCTACCGCTTCGGCGAGCCAATCCCGGCAGGATTGCCACGCGACGAGGTAGAGAGACGGACGGAGGCAGCGATCAACGCGCTCAACAGCGCCTGATCAGTGATCGCGGCCAAAATCGGGAGCCGCATCATCCTGTCCCTCGTCGATGATCGAACGGCGGATATCGCGGGTCCGGCTGAACAACTCGTGCAAGGTATCACCATCACCAGCACGGATGGCTCGCTGCAGTGCGGTGAGATCCTCGGTAAAGCGACCGAGCATTTCCAGCACTGCGTCGCGATTGTTGAGGAACACGTCGCGCCACATCACCGGATCGCTGGCGGCGATGCGGGTGAAATCGCGGAAACCACCCGCCGAATATTTGATGACTTCGCTTCGCGTCACATCTTCCATGTCGGAAGCGGTGCCGACGATGGTGTAGGCGATCAGATGCGGGATATGACTGGTAACCGCCAGCACCAGGTCGTGGTGCTCGGCGTCCATGATCTCGACCCGCGCTCCCAGATCACGCCATAGCTCGGCCAGGCGCTCGACCGCGTCTTGTGGCGCATTTGCGGGTGGGGTCAGGATGCACCAGCGTCCGTCAAAAAGGCTAGGAAAGCCGGCATCAGGGCCGCTTTGTTCGGTCCCGGCAACCGGATGCGCGGGGATGGCAACATGGTCTGGCAGTGCCTCGGCCAATGCCTGCTGGACCGATCGCTTGGAGGAGCCGACATCGCTGACGATCGCTCCTGCGGGCAGGGATGCCGCTATTTCGCGAGCAGCCTCCTGCATTGCTCCCACGGGCACGCACAGGATTACCAGATCACAGCCGAGGACTGCCTCTGCCGCGCTATCGACGACCTGCGCCACCAGTCCACGTTCGGCAGCGCGGGCGCGTGTGGCCGGATCCCTGTCGTATCCGAAGGTCTCCACGCCGGGCAGCTTCTCGCGCAAGGCAAGACCAAGCGAACCGCCGAGCAGGCCAAGGCCGATGATGGCTACGCGCGAGAAGCTCATTGTGCTTCCTCGGCTGCGGCGGAAATGATCGCGGCAATCGCATCCATATCGAGGGCCGTGCCAACGGTAATGCGCAAGGCTTGGGGCAAACCCTGACCAGGCAAATGCCGGACGGCGTAGCCGCCATCGGCCAGCGCCTCGAGTGCAGCCTCGGCCGTCAGCGCGCCTTCAAACAGGACAAGGACGAAATTGGCCTTGCTCGGCAATGGACGGACGCCGTGATTGCCGAGCGCCTGCATGGCCTCGGTGAAACGCGCCAGCTCGCGCGTGTTGTGAGCGCGTGTCTCAGCGATGAATTCCTGGTCCTCCAACGCGGCGAGCGCGGCGCGCTGACCGCTGCCGGTGACATTGAACGGGCCGCGAATGCGATTGAGCGCGTCGATAAGGTGAGGCGCTCCGGTGGCCCAGCCGATCCGTTCGCCAGCCAGTCCATAGGCCTTGGAAAATGTGCGGGTGACAAGAACGTTGTCATGCGCTTCCGCCAGCGCAAACCCGCCATCGTCCTCGTCAGGGCCAAGATATTCGGCATAGGCCTGGTCGAGCACGAACAGCACATCGGAGGGCAGGCCCGCATGGAGCCGTTCGATCTCTGCACGCGGGAGGAAACTGCCGGTAGGGTTATTCGGATTAGCCAGAAACAGGACCCGGGTTCTCTCGGTCACTGCTGCCAACAGTGCATCGACATCGGCGCCATAGTCAGCATCTTGCGCCTCGACCGGCACCGCGCCGCAGCGCCGAGCGGCGATATCATAGACCGCGAAGCTATAGCGGCTGAACAGCACTTCGTCGGGACCTTCGGGACCGGTCCCGGCAAAGGCCTGTGCGGCCAGGTTGAGCAATTCGTCCGATCCGGTGCCGCACACGATCCGCTCGGGCGCAAGGCCGTGGATCACTCCGAGCGCGGCGCGCAGAGCCGTAGCATCGGGATCGGGATAGGTCGCTGGTCCAGTGGGCTGCCCCAGTGCTTCAAGCGCTCTGTCCGAGCAGCCGAGCGGATTTTCATTGGCCGACAGCTTGGTCAGCACCTGTCCGCCCTTGCCGGTGGCGCGGCCCGGCACATAGGCGTGGATCGCTTCGATCCAGGGTTTCATTATTGGGCGCTGTGTCATCTCGGCTATGGGGCCTTAAAGAAATACCGCCCTTCGACAAGCGCTAGGCGACGCGGTAAGAGACGAGAAAATCTTTCCCCTTCCTCTTACGGCAATATCTCAAGTGTCTCACACGCCCCAAACCCTTGCGCTTCCAGACCCGCTGCCGCTCGATAGCGGACAGTCGCTGGACGGCGTTGAGATCGCTTTTGCGACCTATGGCGAGTTGAACCCGGATCGGTCCAACGCAGTGCTGGTGTGCCATGCGCTGACTGGCGATCAATATGTCGCCTCGCAGCATCCTGTTACCGGCAAGCCTGGCTGGTGGGAACGTATGGTCGGCCCGGGCAAGCCGATCGATATTGCGCGCTTTCAGGTCATTTGCCCCAACGTCATCGGCAGTTGCCTGGGTTCAACCGGGCCGGGCAGCGCGTCCCCCGATGGCGCGCCCTATGCCATGCGTTTCCCGGTCATCACCATTCGCGACATGGTGCGCGCGACGGTAGCGCTGCTGGATGCGCTGGGGATCGAGCGATTGCATACGGTGGTGGGGGGATCGATGGGCGGGATGCAGGCGCTCAGCCTCGCCGCCAATTTTCCCGACTGCGCCGAGCGGGTTCTGGCGATTGCGACAACCAGCCGCCACTCGGCCCAGAACATCGCTTTTCATGAACTTGGCCGGCAGGCGATCATGGCCGATCCCAACTGGCAGGGCGGCAACTATTATGGCGGAGCGAACGCACCCGATGCCGGCCTCGCGGTGGCGCGCATGGCCGCGCATATCACCTATCTCTCCGAAGAAGGGTTGACCGAGAAATTCGGACGGCGGCTACAGGATCGCCCCGATGGTACGCCCGGTGCCCGCACCTTCGGTTTCGATGCCGATTTCCAGGTCGAGAGCTATTTGCGCTACCAGGGCAGCGGGTTCACCCGCCGCTTCGATGCCAACAGCTATCTCTATATCACTCGCGCGATGGACTATTTCGATCTGGCGGAAGAGCATGGGGGGCTGCTCGCGGAAGCATTCAAGGGGAACTCATCACGCTTCTGCCTCGTCAGCTTCGACACTGATTGGCTCTATCCCACCGCGGAAAGCCGGCATGTAGTCCATGCACTCAATGCGGTCGGGGCACCCGTCAGCTTCGTCGAACTTGCCGCGCCCTATGGCCACGACAGCTTCCTGCTCGACGTGCCCGCACTTGATCGGGTGGTGAAAGGTTTTCTCGATGGCTGAACCGCTTCGCCCAGACCTTGCCGCGATCCTCGAGCGGGTGGAGCCGGGCACCCGCGCCCTCGACGTTGGGTGCGGCGACGGGGCGCTGATGGCTGCCTTGCGCGATCAGAAGGGGGTCGATGCGCGCGGGATCGAGATCGACGGGGGCTGCGTCGCCGCCTGTGTCGCGCGGGGGCTGAGCGTGGTGCAGGGCGATGCCGACCGCGACCTTGCCTTTTATCCTGACGGGACGTTCGACTACGCGATCCTTAGCCAGACCCTGCAGACAGCGGCGCGGCCCGATCACATGCTGTCAGAATTGCTGCGCGTGGGCCGCCGCGCCTTCGTCAGTTTCCCCAATTTTGCCTACTGGCGGATGCGCTGGGCACTGGCGAGCAGCGGCCGAATGCCGGTAACCCGCCACCTGCCGGTCAGCTGGTACGAAACCGCCAATATCCACCACGTCACGGTCAAGGATTTCGAAGAACTGGCTGCGGGGCTGGGAATTGCCGTCGAAAACCGCTGGTTCTTCACCCGCGAGCGCGAGATCGCGCCCCGCCAAGCAAACTGGCGTGCGGAATACGCTTTGTTCGAAGTCAGCGGCTAATTGGCGAGCCGCTCTGCGTGCCACGCGACATGCTCGGCCATGAAGGTCGAAATGAAGTAATAGGAGTGGTCGTAGCCCTCCTGCATCCGGATCGTCGCATTCATCCCGGCTTTTTTTGCGGCGAGAGCTAGCAGGCCGGTTTTGAGTTGTTCGTGCAGGAAATCGTCGGCGGTGCCCTGGTCGACAAGGATATGCTCGTGGCGGGCGCCGTCTTCGATCAGCGCCACAGCATCATATTCGCGCCAGCTACTGCGATCTTCGCCGAGAAAGCGGCCCAGTGCCTTGTCGCCCCACGGCACATGGCTCGGCGCGACGATCGGGCTAAAGGCGCTGATGGCGCGAAAACGTCCGGGATTCCGCAAGCCGATGGTAAGCGCTCCGTGCCCGCCCATCGAATGTCCGGAGATCGATTGCCGTTCGATATCGACCGGAAACTTGGCAGCGACCAGCTTTGGCAATTCGCGCTCGATATAGCTGCGCATCCGGTAGTTCTTGCGCCATGGCTCACGCGTTGCATCAACATAGAAGCCTGCGCCCTTGCCGAAGTCATATTCGCTATCGGCATCAGGTACTTCGTCGCCGCGCGGCGAAGTGTCGGGCGCGATGAAGGCGATCCCGGCATTCGCGCAGGCCGCTCGAAATTCGCCCTTCTCGGTGACATTGGCATGAGTGCAAGTGAGGCCTGACAAATACCACAGCACCGGCACCGCCCCGTCCCGCGCCTGCGGCGGCAGGTAGACCGAGAATGTCATCTCCGTACCGGTTTCGGCGGAGGCGTGGGAGTAAACTCCCTGCACTCCGCCGAAGCTCTGGTTTTCACTCAGTACTTCCATAGGATGCGACGTCAGCCCATGCGTTTCATGACGCAGATCTTGTTGCCAGCCGGATCGCGCAGATAGGCCAGATACATCTTGCCGATCTCGCTTTCGCGGATACCGGGCGGGTCTTCGATAGCGGTGCCGCCGTTGGCGACGCCAGCGTCGTGCCAGGCCTGGCCCTGCTCCTCGCTTTCGACAGCAAAGCCGATGGTGCCGCCATTGGCGCAGGTCGCCGGCTTGCCGTCAATCGGTTTGGAGACAAGAAAAACGCCGCCATTGTGAATGTAGATAAGCCGCCCTTTGGGATCGACCGTGGCTTCGCGCCCGCCAAGCGCCTTGAAGGTGGCATCGTAGAATTTCTTTGCGGCGTCGATATCGTCGGCTCCCAGCATCACGTGACTGAACATCTTCATCTCTCCTCTTAGGGTTGCGTTTTGCTACCTGTCCTTATGCTGTCGTGCGGTCAAGCCGCTTGGGATCAGTAAACCACCACGGCGCGGATGCTCTCACCGGAATGCATCAAGTCGAAGCCCTTGTTGATCTCGTCGAGCGAGAGGCGGTGGGTAATCATCGGATCGATGGCGATCTTGCCGTTCATGTACCAGTCGACGATCTTCGGAACGTCTGTTCGTCCCTTGGCCCCTCCAAAGGCGGTCCCGCGCCAGTTGCGCCCGGTCACCAGCTGGAAAGGACGGGTCGAGATCTCCTTGCCCGCCTCGGCCACGCCGATGATGATGGAGGTGCCCCAACCCTTGTGGCAGCATTCGAGCGCCTGACGCATGACGTCGGTGTTGCCGGTGCAGTCAAAGCTGTAATCGGCCCCGCCATCGAGCAATTCAACGAGATACCCCACGACGTCGCTGGTCTCTTTCGGATTGACGAAATCGGTCATGCCGAACTTGCGGCCCCATTCCTCCTTGGACGGATTGATGTCGACCCCGACGATGCGGTCGGCCCCGGCCATCTTCGCGCCTTGCAGGACATTGAGACCGATCCCGCCGAGGCCAAAGACAACGACATTGTCGCCCGGCTGGACCTTGGCGGTGTTGAGTGCTGCGCCGACCCCCGTGGTCACTCCGCAGCCGACGTAGCAGGTGGTATCGAACGGCGCGTCTTCGCGAATCTTGGCGACAGCGATTTCGGGCAAAACCGTGAAGTTGGAGAAGGTCGAGCAGCCCATGTAGTGATAGATCGTCTCGCCCTTGTAGGAGAACCGGCTGGTTCCGTCGGGCATCAATCCCTGCCCCTGTGTGGCACGGATGGCGCTGCACAGATTGGTCTTGCCCGAGAGGCACATTTTGCACTGGCGACATTCGGGCGTGTAGAGCGGGATCACATGATCGCCCGGCACAACTGAAGTCACCCCGGCGCCCACTTCGCGCACAACGCCGCAGCCCTCGTGACCCAGGACCGAGGGGAATATTCCCTCCGAATCGAGTCCGTCGAGCGTGTAGGCGTCGGTGTGGCAGATGCCGGTCGCCATGATTTCGACGAGCACTTCGCCGGTCTTTGGACCTTCAAGATCAAGTTCGACGATTTCGAGCGGTTGTTTGGCTTCGAATGCGACGGCGGCGCGAGTCTTCATTGCTTGCGACCCCTTCAGAAAGTTTCGTGGACGGTCTTGGAGACCATGCAGGCGGCAACGCCTTCTGCGCCGTCCTCAAGGCCATAGCCCGACCATTTGACCCCGCCGAACGGAGCGTCGACCGCGCTGACGCCGCCGCCATTGATGGCGATCATCCCGCTCTCGATCTCGCTGGCGAGCCGCGCGCGCTTGCCAGCGTTCTGCGTCCAGGCATAGGCGGCAAGCCCGTAAGGCAGGCGGTTGGCTTCTTTGATCATCGCATCATATCCCGGCATCGGGTTGATGATGGCGACGGGGCCGAACGGCTCCTCGTTCATGATCTCGGCGTCGATCGGCACTTCGGCAAGCACCGTTGGCTGGTGAAAGAAGCCCTGGTTGCCGATCCGCTCGCCACCGGCCAGCAGCCTGCCGCCCTTGTCCCTGGCATCAGCGACCTTGGCCTGGATACCGTCGGGACCGCGCTCGCTCGCCATCGGCCCCATCTGGGTTTCCTTGTCCATGCCATTGCCGACCGTGATGGCTTTCGCACGCTCGACAAAGCCGTCACGGAAGCGTTCGAACACGCCTTCTTCGACCAGGAAGCGGGTCGGGCTGACACAAACCTGGCCGGCATTGCGAAACTTGTTTGCCGCCATGGTGTCGAGCGCCTTGTCGATATCGGCATCCTCGAACACCAGCACCGGGCCGTGACCGCCAAGTTCGAGTGTTGCGCGCTGCAGGTTCTCGGCCGCCAGCGCAGCCAGGTGTTTGCCAACGGCGGTCGAGCCGGTGAAAGTCATCTTGCGGATGATCGGCGATCCCAGCAGGTGGCGGCTGATTTCGTCGGGCACGCCGAATACCGCCTGGCAGGCTTCGCCCGGCACGCCCGCATCGAGCATGGCCTGGACCATCGCCAGTCCGCCGGCCGGCGTCTCCTCGCTCGGCTTGACGATGACCGAGCAGCCCGCTGCCAATGCTCCGCCAATCTTGCGCATCACATTCAATGCCGGGAAGTTCCACGCGCTGAAGCCCGCTATCGGCCCGACGGGTTCATGCCGGACCTCGGCCCGCTGGCCATCCGGACGTACCAGCGTGCGGCCATAGTTGCGCTTGCACTCACCCGCATAGAATTCGAGCAACATGGCACAATAGATCGTCTCGCCGATCGCTTCCTTGACCGGCTTGCCTTGCTCGCGGGTGATCGCCGCGCCGATATCCTTGGCGCGCTCGCGGATCAGGCCCGCAGCTTTGCGCAGAATGGCCTCGCGTTCGTCCGCTGAAGTTGCGCGCCACTTGGCAAAGCCTGCTTCCGCATGGCCGAGCGCTGTGTCGAGATCGGCGCTGGTGGCGCGGGGCAGGGCCGCGAAAGCTTCGCCACTTGCCGGGTCGAGCACGTCGACAGTCTCCCGGCCCGAAGTGATGGTTTCTCCGCCGATCAGCAGGCTCAATTGGGGGTAATCGCTCATCTGGGGGTCCTTTGATTCTGTTGGCATCTGTGTGGGGATAGGATGCGATTCGGTAAAGGCTTGCGGCCGGAATTCGCCGATCCTGAAGAAAGGGCAGCATTGGTTCAGCTTGTCGGTTATAGGGCTCGGCCATGATTACTGCCCTGATTGCTTCGACCCTGGTTTTCACCGCGCAAGCTTCCGCCGAACCGGAATTATCGCTGCAACAGCTCACGAGCATGCGCTGTGCTGCTGCTTTTGCCATCGTGGCCGGCAGGCAGGAAGACGGCAACAGCGAGGCGCTCGCCTATCCTGTTCTCTCTAGGCGCGGGAAGGAGTTCTTCGTGCGCGCAAGCGCCCAGACGATGGAAGAGGCCGGCCTGACCCGTGAGCAAATTAGCGCCGTCCTGTCGTCTGAAGCGCAGACATTGAGAGACGAAGACACAATCGCCGACGTCATGCCTGGCTGCCTGTTGTTGCTCGATGCCTCGGGTTTCTGACCAATCGTTCAGCTTCGGGTCACCGCATATGAACTAGGAGGTGGGCACGTCTTCTTCTAACCGAGGAAAGCCCATGCGACCCATATTAGCCATCGGTGCCGCCTTGTCGCTCGCCGTTCCCGCGCCCCTCCTGGCCCAGACTACCAATGAATCCGACGCAGAACTCGGCGCGATGGTCGAGACATTACGCAATCCGGCAATCCAGGCGCAGGCCGGCGAGATGTTGGCGGCGATGTCGCAGGTTCTGCTTAACCTCAAGGTAGCGCCGCTGGCCGAAGCGATGGCGGAAATCGCCGGCGAACCCATTGATGACATCGATCCCGACCAGACCGTGCGCGACCTTGCTCCGGAAGCGGAATTCCTGCCGCAGGACATCCGCCGGGAAGTGCCGCAGGCGATGGACAGGATGGCCGGGATGAGCGGAGCCCTGGCGGCGATGCTGCCGGCCTTGCGCGACATGGCAGCCCAGATGGGCACCGCTATCGAAGATGGTGACTATTCCGTCCGATAAGCCAATGCGCCATATGGACGCGGAGCCTGCATTGCGGCAAAGATGTTTTCCATGTGGCGCCTCTACCAATTTCCGCTCTGCCCGTTCAGCCGCAAGGTCCGCCTGCTGCTGAGCGAAAAGGGTGTCGGCTACGAATTGTGGCGGGCCGATCCGTGGGCGGCCGACGATGAATTCTGGGCCATGAACCCGGCTGGGCGCACCCCGGTTCTTCACGATCCGGAGCGCCGCATATCGCTCGCTGACAGCCGCGCGATCTGCGAGTATTTCGAGGAAACGGTCGACAAGTCGCCAATGATCAACGGAACCGCCACCAACCGTGCGGAAATCCGCCGGCTGGTCGCATTGTTCGACGAGAATTTCTTTGGCGATGTTACCTTGCCGCTGCTGCACGAACGGATGAAGAAGCGCCTTATCCTGCGCCAGCCGCCTGACAGTCGGGCGCTGCGCGAAGCGATGAAGTTCGCACACGGACATCTCGACTATATCGATTATCTGATCGACACGCGGCCGTGGCTTGCCGGACCGCAGATGAGCCTGGCCGATCTCGCCGCTGCGGCGCAAATCTCGGTCGCCGACTATCTCGGGGGGATCGACTGGAAAGGGCACGAGCAGACCCGTGACTGGTACACGGCCTTCAAGAGCCGGCCCAGCTTTGGCCCGCTGTTGAGCGAACGCATGGAAGTGATCCAGCCGCCGACGCACTACGCCATGCTCGACGCCTGATCATCGGTGCTTGAGGCGGGCGCGGTCGCTCACCATATCCTTCGTGAAGGAGTTGCTCGATGGCCGATCCCAAACACAAGTCCGAACGCGAATGGAGCGAGGAACTGACCCCCCAGCAATATCACGTTCTGCGCGAGAAGGGCACCGAGCGCCCCTTCAGCGGGGAATATGACGAGTTCTTCGAGCAGGGTGAATATGTCTGCGCCGGTTGCGGCCAGAAGTTGTTTGCGAGCGATGCAAAATACAGCAGTGGGTGCGGCTGGCCGGCCTTCACCAGGCCATCTATGGGCGATGCCGTGGCCGAGCACCGGGACACCACGCATGGCATGATCCGCACCGAGGTCACCTGTGCCAAATGCGATGGACATCTCGGCCATGTGTTTCCCGATGGGCCGGTCGACCAGGGTGGTCTGCGCTACTGCATCAACAGCGCAGCGCTCGAATTCTCGGGTGATACAACTGACAACAAAGGCGAATAGACCGTTCACGGCACGTTACGCATCGCCTATGCAGGATGTATCGCAATTGCATGCGCGCCGCATGCGTGACGGGATAGCGTAACCGCATGGCCAAGAGAGGCAGCCGCCGCAAAGCGGCGCAAAAGGCAAGAAGGCACGCCGCCGCCAATCCGCCAAGCCGGTTTCGCCGGGTGGTGAAGCGGATTGTCCTATGGGGCGGTGCATCGGCCATACTTGCCGCGCTGTTCGTCGCCCTTGCGGTGTTATTCGCGGCCCGATCGTTACCCAGTTTCAGCCAGTTGAAGGCAACTCAGACCGCGCAGACAATCGTCGTGCGTGCTCGCGACGGCAGCGAAATTCTCGAGCTCGGCCCCAGTTTCGGCCAGTGGATTCCGCATCGCGAGATCCCGGCGGTGATGAAAGATGCGATGATCGCGGTCGAGGATCGGCGCTATCAATCGCATATCGGGATTGATCCCTACGGTCTTGTCCGTGCGGTATGGGATGCGGCCTCGGGCAATGGACGTATCTCCGCGACCTCGACCATTACCCAGCAGCTCGCGCGCAACATTTTCCTCAATTCCAACCGCACCCTCGACCGCAAGCTGCGCGAGGCGGTGCTGGCGCTGGCGCTCGAGACTAAGTTTTCCAAGGAACAGATCCTCGAACTTTATCTCAACAAGGTCTATTTCGGCGGCGGCGCGTACGGCATCGATAGTGCAAGTCGCAAATTCTTCAGCCATCCCGGCACCGACTTGAGTGTTGCCGAAGCGGCGATCATTGCCGGTCTCGTCAAGGCTCCAAGCCGTTATTCCCCGACTGCCGATGTCGATGCTGCGGTTGACCGCGCCAGGGTTGTGCTGCGGCTGATGCGCGAACAGGGCCGGATCTCGGCCAGCGAGGCTTCGGTCGATGTCGCTGCGGTCAAGCTAAAGCAGGAGGCGGGGCAGAACTCGGTGCGTTATTTCACCGACTGGGCCCTGCCGCAGCTCGACATCCTGCTGCCCGAAACGTTCGAACCGATTACGGTCTGGACGACGATCGATGTCGGGATGCAACGGGCCGCACAGGCGGCAATCGAGGCCAATGCGCCTGGCGGTGCCCAGGGGGCACTGGTCAGCCTCGACCGCGACGGAGCGGTGCTCGCCCTGGTCGGCGGCAGCGACTACGTCGAAACCAGCTTCAATCGCGCCACCACCGCGCTGCGCCAGCCCGGTTCATCGTGGAAACTGTTTGTCTATCTCGCTGCTCTCGAGGCCGGCTACACGCCCGAGGACCGGGTGGTCGATACCGAGACCACCATCGACGGTTGGAGCCCGCGCAATTCGGGCGGCGGCTATGCCGGGGAAATGAACCTGCGGACGGCCTTTGCCACTTCGCGTAATACCGTCGCCGCGCAACTCGGTTATGAGGTGGGCTTCGGCACGGTCGCCTCGATGGCTCGCCGGTTCGGCATCACCACAGAGATTTCGACCTATCCATCGATGGTTCTGGGGTCGAACGAGGTGCGGCTGATCGACATGACGCGCGCCTTCGCAGCTGTCTCTGCCAAGGGCAAGAGCGTGGAACCATTTGGCATCGTCAAGGTGACAACCGCCGATGGAGAAACGATCTACAAGCACGAAGGATCGCGCAGCGTGCAACTGGTGCCGGACTATGTCGCGGCAGGCATGACCGATCTTTTGCAGGCCGCAGTTGCAACTGGCACCGGTCGCGCGGCCCAGATCGGACGGCCGGTCGCGGGCAAGACGGGGACCACCAGTTCAAACAAGGACGGTTATTTCGTCGGCTTTTCAAGCGGCATCACGACCGGGGTGTGGATGGGGCGCGATGACAATTCCCGCGTCGCAGGTTTGCAGGGCGGTCGTGCACCGGCGGAGGCCTTTGCCGCTTATATGCGCTATGCGGTGAAAGACCGTCCGCCCGAAAAGTTCGATACCGACCTAAAATTGCCGGAATGGCAGCTCGAGCCCGATGACGAATTCTATTTCGGCGAC
This sequence comes from Sphingomonadaceae bacterium, assembly GCA_004282995.1. Taxonomy (GTDB): domain Bacteria; phylum Pseudomonadota; class Alphaproteobacteria; order Sphingomonadales; family Sphingomonadaceae; genus Parerythrobacter. The sequence continues at coordinate 286 of SHLU01000001.1, read as the reverse complement.
CCGGAAGACTATTACTACATCGATGAGCAAGGCAATCTGATCGAGCCGGGCCGAATCGAAGGGCCGAGCGACAACGCGCCTTCCGAAGCCAGTCGACCGGGTGATGCGATGCGGCCGCGTCAGCCGGCAGAGTCGGCGGCCGATGGTGGTCCACAGGCAGCCAGCGACGATTTTCTCAACCGGGCGACAGGAGGAGAGCCCCCCCAGCCGCGCAGCACTCCTCGTCCACCCGGGCCGCGGATTATCTCCCCCGCGCAGTCGCAACCACCACCGCCGCCTCCACGCC
>SHLU01000058.1 GCA_004282995.1 Sphingomonadaceae bacterium | reverse complement strand
TGGCAGTATAGCCCGACCAGGCGATGTATCACTTCCTGTCGGGCTATACTGCCAAGGTGGCCGGGACCGAAATCGGCGTTACCGAGCCCGAGGCGACGTTCAGCACCTGTTTCGGCGCCCCCTTCATGCCGCGCCACCCGAGCGTCTACGGCAATTTGCTCAAGGAACGGATTGCCAAGGGCGGGGTCCAGTGCTGGCTGCTCAACACCGGCTGGACCGGCGGCAAATACGGCACCGGCAACCGCATGCCGATCAAGGCTACCCGCGCGCTGCTCAACGCCGCGCTCGATGGCAAGATGGACGATGTCGAGTTCCGCAAGGATCCGAACTTCGGCTTCGACGTGCCGGTAAGCGTCCCGGCGCTGGCCGAGGCCGGGATCGACCAGACGATTCTCGATCCGCGCAGCACCTGGGCCGATAAGGACGAATACGACCGCACCGCCGACAAGTTGGTGCAATTGTTTGTCGACAATTTCGAACCCTTCGCACCGCATGTCGACGAAGGCGTGCGCCAGGCGGCCCCCAATGCAGAGACGCAGGCAGCCTGATTCTATCTGAATAACCGGTTGGAGAGGAGAGGCCCCGCACCGCGACAACACGCGGGCGGGGCCTTTTCATTTGCCACCGTAGTTGGCGTTACACGCGTCCTCGCCTAGACTACGGCCGATCGGGTCGTAGCCAGTGGAGGAATATGATGAGCCTGCTTGACGGATTGCTGAAGAATATCGGCGGCGCGCCCGATGATGTCGCCAACCTTGCCGAGAAGGTGGGCATCGATCCCGCGATCGCGGAAAAGGCGATTGCGACGCTCGGCCAGACCCATCAGATGGACGGCGACACCGTCGAGCTGGCGGCGCAGAAAACCGGGCTGGACAGCGGCACGCTCAACAAGATCGTCGAGCAGATCGGCGGCGAAGGCTCGCTGGGCCAGTTCGCCAACGCGATAAAGGATGATCCAAGTTCGATCATGGGTATGCTCGACCGCGATGGCGACGGTAGCGCCATGGATGACATCGCAGACATGGCCAAGGGCTTCTTCGGCAAGAAATAGCCGTCGGAAGCCCCTGGGGCAGGGAGTACCTAGTCGGTCATGCTGGCCGGCACCTTGCCGCCGTTCTTCTGCAATTCGAGCATGGTCGCCTTGTGTAGCCAGATATTGTCTTCGGCGCTGCCTTCATAGTCGGTGCGTCCGAGTTCCTGCGCCAGTTCCTTGCGGTTGGCATAGCTCGGGTCGAGACCGATCAGCTTGAACAGGTCGACGATTGAAGTGCGCCAGTTAAGCTTGTCGGCACCCGGCTTGCTTGACAGCCGCTCCTCGACATCGACGGGCGCAGCGCGTGGAACGCTCGCGCCGGGGTTCGCCGTCCTGGTGGCAGCTTTCTTGTCGTCTTCATCCTTGCCGAAAATGGCGTTCTTGATGCTCGAGAAAATACCCATCTTGCGCTCTCCTTTGGTGGCGTTCGGCCCGCCGCCCGGGGCAGGGCGGGCGAAATGATTTCTGTCCCCGTCTCCTGAATGACTGATAGGCTGGCGTTCTGTTCCGCGAAGAGGGGAGCGAGCGACACGGATCTGGCGTGCGCGCTGCGCTGGATTGCAGCCCTGTTCCTCGTCTTTGGCGCGGCGCTGGTCTGGTGCTCGCGCAGTCTGGATGCGCGCCGCGGCGTATTCTTTGCGTTGTTGGCGGTATTTTCCTGGGCGGGATTGCGCGGATCATATCCGCCCTGCGGGTCGGCCTGCCCAACACCCTGTTCCAGGTGCTGGGCATAACCGAATTGGTCCGGCCACTCATCCTGTATGGCTGGCACCGCCGCGCGTTCGGGGCTGGCCCCGAGGCCTAGCCCTTGCTGGCGGCGATGTAGCGCGCGACGTTTTTCTCCAGTACGTCCATCGGCGCGTTGCCACCGAGGATAACGGCGTCGTTGAATCCCTTGAAGTCGTAGGCTGAGCCCATTTCAGACTGGGCCCGTGCCCTCAGGTCGGTGATGCGGCTATGACCCAGTTTGTAACCCGTAGCCTGGCCCGGCCAGCTGCAGTAGCGATCGACTTCGCTGGCAACTTCTTCGGCTTTGCTGCCATTGCGTTCGACAAAGAAATTGACTGCGCGCTGGCGGCTCCAGCCCTTCGAGTGCAGCCCGGTGTCGACCACCATGCGGCAAGCGCGGAAGGCGAGACTTTGCAGATATCCCAGCCGACCGACCTTGAACTCGTCATAGGCGCCCAGTTCGTCGGCAATCTGTTCGGCGTAAAGCGCCCAGCCTTCGGAGAAGGGATTGAAAGCCAGGATAGAGCGGATCAGCGGCAGCCGATTTGAATATTCGCCTTCCCAAACGTGGCCGGGAATAGGCTCGTGATAGGTCAGGTCGGCGAGATCGTATTTCCGGTGCAGGTCGGTAGTACGCAGATTGATCCACATCCGCCCCGGTATGGTGCCATCTTTGCTCCCCGCGCCGCCATAGGCGCCGGGTGCGCCAGGTTCCTCAGCCAAGGGCAGGCGGCGGATTTCCATGTTGGGATCGACCAGCGTGTTGAAGGCGCGCGGCATTTGCGCCTTGATCCAGTCGACCCGCTCCTGGATGAAGGACATGATCTCGGCGCGGCCGGGGTCGCCCTCGGCAAACTTGTAGCGCGGGTCGCGGCTCAATGCCTGCATCCGCTCGCCGACCGAGCCGGTGCTGTAACCGATCTCGCGCAGGATCGGGTCCATCCTTCCATGCAGTGATGCCAGCTCCTCCAGCCCCTGCTGGTGGATTTCGTCGGCGGTCAAATCGGTCGTGGTGCTGGAGCGCAGTGCCCACTGGTACCACTCCTCGCCATGCGGGCGCTCGCGCATCCCCGGCGCGCCTGTGGCGACGGACCGCTGACGTTTGAGTTCGGTAAGCTGACGCTGCAGCGCGGCCACGATCTGCGTGGTCTCGAGCTCGACGGCTGCTTCCACCGGGGGGCGCTTCAATCCGGCTGCTGCCGATCTCTCCGAGAGCGAGCTGGTGAACAGTTCGCCACGGGCTGCAGTAGCGATCGTACGCTCCATTTGCGCAATCGCCTTGTCGATCAGGAAATCGGGTGGGACCACACCAAGCGCGGCCGTGCTCTGCATCCGTTCGAGCTCGCCATCGAATGTGGCCGGCATTGCTTCCATGCGGGCAACGAAAGCGTCCGCATCATATTCGTCTTTGATAGGGTGGGTCGAATCCATGAACCGCGGCAGGTCGAGATAGCTGCCGACATTCTGGATCACGACATAGGGCGCGGTGCGCCAGCTGCCGACCGGGATATCGCCATAGGGGAGGGCAAATCCGGCCAGCGCGGTGGCATAGCCGCTCTCGACCACATCGAGATTGGTGATGGTTTCGGCATCGAGCCCATCGCGGGGCCAGGCTCGGACGCGCGCAAGATCTTCGCGCAGGGTCGTCGCGAATGCATCCTGACCAGCTGCCGACTGATCTTCCAACTGGTTGCGAAGATGGGCGTGTTGTCCGGTATCTACTCCGAGTCCGGTAGCGCGCTCGGGCTCGTGCGCCAGCAGGCGATTGGCAACATCTTCGAGCAGGGCGTCGGTGGCAGCCTTGCCGACCGTCGCTGCGACCGTCTCGTTGGCTGCATAGGTGACGCATCCGCCAAGCGCGAGCGCGGAGGTCGCGCCGAGGCCTGCGAGGGCCTGGCGACGGGTGATTTCGAACTGTGTCTGGGTCATGCGTGAAGATGTGACGCGGTGCAGTGGGCAAGTCAAATGCGCGCTGCTAGAGAGGTGAAATCATGCTCGATTTTGCTCTTTCCGTCCTGATGCTCGCCGTCGTCGCGCTGCTGCTCGGCGCTTTCGTGCTGTGGCGGCGCGGAGTACGCAAACAGGCGGCGCTGATGGTTCTGCTGGCACTGATCGGCATCGCCAATGTGCTGATCTGGACGATTCCCGATGCCGAAGGGCTGGCCCCGGCGGAGCGCCTGCCGCAGGCCAGCGATGCGCCAGGCTGAATCCTAGTCGGGGATATGCCAGCGGACGGCGCTGGTGAATGTACCGGGGACTACCTTGCCCTGCTTGTCCGTGGCCGGATTGAACCGGGCGCGCCGCGTAACGTGGCGACAAGTCGCTTGGTCCAGCGCATCATGCCCGCTCGATTTTGTGATTGTGCAATTTGTGGCGCGGCCATCGGTGCCGATCGACAGGCGAAAGGCGGCTACCCCTTCCCACCCGCGATTGATCCAGCTGGTGCGATAATCATTGTCGGTGACCCACTCCCCATTGCGCGGACGCGGTGCCACCGGATCGACCGTGGTCGGAATTTCGAGCAGCGCTGCGCCAAGGCCGCCGCCGAGTGTCGGCCCGGCAATTGGCCCAGCAATTGGCCCAGCAACCGGCTCGGTCAACTCTGACACGAACGAACTCGCTGTGGGCGCGCTTTCGATCATGGGTGGGTTGGTCTTGACGTTGGTACGCGTCGGCGGGATGAACACCTCGCGTTGCTGGGCGCTTCGCGGCGCCTCGGTAGCACGCGGTTCTGGCGGCGGCGGCGGCAGATCCTTGATCTGAAAAACCGCTGCAATGTCATTGTCCTTCGCAAGCTCGACTACTCCGCCGGCCAGTCCGGTTACTATGGCGAAACCCAATGCGGCGTGGATTGCCGCGACCGCGATGATGGCGGGCCCACGGTTGGTGACCTGTCTGCTGTCTGCGTAACCCATCGCTCCTGCTCCTCTCTTGAACACGCTAAAATGTTACAACATAACATAACCTGAACAGGAGGAGACCGCGTAGCAGGATGCAAATCTACAAGCGCCCGCCGTGCCGAAAGGCACGACGGGCGAATTCAAACTCCTGATTTTTTTAAACTTTACAAATTGGTCAAGTGATCGGGCAGGCCGGATCGAGACGGAAGTCGAGATAGTTGTCGACCGAGGCCATCAGCTCTTTCTGCTCGTTCTCGAAAAAGTGATTCGCGCGCGGGATTTCCTCGTGATGCACGGTGATGTGCTTCTGCGTGCGCAGTTTTTCGACCAGCTTGGTGACGCTGCTCGGCTGGACGACGGTGTCCTGCGCGCCATGGATGAAGATGCCGCTGGCGGGGCAGGGGGCGAGGAACGAGAAATCATACATGCTGGCCGGGGCACCGATACTGATCCAGCCGCGGATTTCAGGGCGCCGCATCAGCAACTGCATTCCGATGAGCGCACCGAAACTGACACCGGCAACCCAGGTTACCTGCGCTTCTTCATGGATTGACTGTACCCAGTCGAGTGCAGCCGCGGCATCGCTGAGTTCGCCAATACCATTATCGAAGCTGCCCTGGCTGCGGCCGACGCCGCGGAAGTTGAACCGCAACGTGGCAAAGCCGCGATCGACGAAAGTCTTGTAGAGCTTCTGTGTGATCTGCTCGTTCATTGTCCCGCCGCCTTGCGGATGCGGATGGAGGATCATCGCCACCGGAGCGCGCGGGCGCGGCGGAGGGGAGAAACGGCCTTCGAGGCGGCCTTCTGGGCCGGGGAAAATCACGGTGGGCATGAGCGGGTACCTGTCAGCTTTTCACGGCGCGGGTGACGTGCCGAAGTCGCGCGCTATATAATGGCGATTGAGAAAATCGCAATCGCGCTAACTATAGGCCATCCAACGATTCCCGACCGCATCTATCTTGACCATGCCGCCACCACACCGCTGCGCCCCGAAGCACGTGCGGCGATGGACGACGGTTTTGCCCGGTGGGCCAACCCCAGCAGCCCCCACGCAGAGGGCCGCAAGGTACGCGCTGCGTTGGAGGATGCCCGTGAGCGGGTAAAGGCGGCGCTGGGCTGGGACGGCGAAGTCATTTTCACCAGCGGGGCGAGCGAGGGGGCGGTCCTGGCGCTCGGCCAGGCTGCTGCGGGTGCCCGGCTGGTCAGCGCCGTCGAGCATGACGCGATAATGCAGTCAGCGCCGACAGCGGAAAGGCTCGCGGTGCGGCCCGACGGGGCGCTTGATCTCGACATCCTCGCCGAAGCTGTCCAGCGCGAACGTCCGCTGGTGGCTGTCCAGCATATCAATTCGGAGACCGGTAACCAGCAGGATCTCCCGACGATCGCGGCCATAGTCCACGAAGCGGGCGGCTTGCTGCTGGCAGATTGTGCGCAAAGTGCCGGCAAGCTGAAACTCCCGCCCTGCGACATGGCGATCATCTCTGCTCACAAGTTCGGTGGTCCGGTTGGGGTCGGTGCGCTGCTGGTGCGCGATTACGCCTTGCTCGAACCCTCGGGCGGGCAGGAACGCGGCTATCGACGCGGGACCGAGAATGTCCCCGGAGTGCTCGGCATGGCGGCGGCGCTGGAGGCTTGCAGCGAGCCCTATTTCGATCCGGCGGTACTGGCTGCGCTGGACCAGCTTGCCAGCAAGGTGCATTCCAAGGGCGGTGTCTGGCTGGCAGATAATCTCTCGCAGGCGACGCCCTATGTCAGCGCATTGTCGATGCCCGGCATGGGAGCGAGCGCGCAGGTCATGCGGTTCGATATGTCGGGCATTGCGGTCAGTCAGGGCAGCGCCTGTTCGAGCGGGACGATGAAGGTGAGCCGGGTGCTGGAGGCGATGCAACTTGAAACGGCGGTAGCCGCCAACACCATCCGCGTGAGTATTGGCTGGCCGACCACAGCCAGAGAACTCGAACGCTTTGCAGAAACTTGGGCAGCATTGGCATGATCTATCTCGACTACCAGGCCACCACCCCGCTCGCACAGGAGGCGCGGGACGAGATGCTGCGCTGGCTCGACGGGCCGGACGGCACCGGTTTCGGCAATCCGCATAGTCCGCACAAATTGGGGCGTCAGGCAGCGGCGGCGATCGAACTGGCGCGCGAGCGGGTCGCGGCACTTTTTCCTGCAGGCGGGCGAGTAATCTTCACCGGCGGCGCGACGGAGGCGATCAACCTCGCCATTCGCGGCACGGCGCATATGGGCGGCAGCGTTTCGGCCTCCGCCATCGAACATGCCGCTGTCCTCGATACGGCGCGCGATCTTGGCCAGGATCATCGCCTGAACGTGGCCAAGGACGGACAGTGCAATACCAAGCAGGATATGCCCAACGACTGCCGGCTGGTCTGCCTGATGCAGGTCAATAACGAGATCGGGGTGATCCAGCCCACGGTCGACTGGCACCGCAAGGCCAAGGCCAATAATGCACTGTACCTGTGCGATGCGGTGCAGGCCTATGGCAAGATGGAGGTCACCGGAGCCGATATGATCGCCATCAGCGCGCACAAGTTTCACGGACCCAAGGGGGTCGGGGCGCTGTGGGTGCGCGACGGGGTCGATCTGCACGAGGTTCAGACCGGCGGCGGACAGGAATTCGGCCTGCGATCGGGCACTCTCAGCCCCGCACTTATCGCCGGCATGGGTGCCGCCGCCAACGAGGCAAAGGACCGGATGGAGCGCGATGCCGACCACGTTGCCAATCTGTGGCACCGCGCCCGCGAGATTTTCGACGGCTGGGAGGTCAACGGAAGCGAGGATGCGCGCTATTTCGGCAATCTCAACATTCGCAGGAAGGGTATCGACGTAAACCGGTTGATGAGCGAATGCCGCGACGTAATGTTTTCTGCCGGCAGCGCCTGTGCCAGCGGTTCGGGCCGAACCAGCCATGTGCTTGAAGCGATCGGCCTGTCGAAGAAGCAGGCCAAGAGCTCGATCCGGCTCGGCTTCGGGCGTTACACCACGATGGAGGATATCGAACAGGCGGCGAAATCGATCAATGCCACAGCCGAGGCACAGGCATGAAGGTCATTTTCGAAACCGCGCAGGGCGAAAAGGTAGAGGCGCAAGCCGAACTAGGCGACAATCTGCTGCGTGTCGCGCAAGCTGCGGGTCTGCCGCTTGAAGGGACATGCGAGGGCCAGATGGCCTGCTCGACCTGCCACGTCATCGTCGCGCGCGATTGGTTTGCGAAGCTCGTTCCCGCCAGCGAAGACGAGGAAGACATGCTCGACCTCGCCGCAGACGTTGCCTCGACCAGCCGCCTGTCATGCCAGATCGAATTGACCGATGCGCTCGATGGATTGACCGTCGCGATTCCTGCCGAAAGCCGGGACATGCAGGCGGGCTGAGGGCGCCAAGCACGGCTTGCCCTTGCAGGTGACTATTCGAGGCGGCGCACCGCCCTTGGCATCTGCCATATCAACGGGCGTGGATAGGCGCTCGATGTGTGCTGTTCCGCGAGCGGTGGCGGTGATAGGGCGAGCCGCATGGCGACACCTGATACCGACCAGACCGAGCCCGATCCGTTCGATGCGATTGTCGATGCTCCGTTCGATTCCGCGCTTGAGGAACGTTATCTCGTTTATGCCCTGTCGACGATCACGGCGCGCTCCTTGCCGGATCTTCGTGACGGGCTGAAGCCGGTCCACCGCCGCCTTCTGTGGGCGATGCGGCAATTGAAACTCAACCCCACTGACGCTTTCAAGAAAAGTGCCCGCGTGGTCGGCGACGTGATCGGTAAATACCACCCGCATGGCGATGTTGCGGTCTATGACGCGATGGTTCGCCTCGCGCAGGATTTCGCGCTGCGTTACCCGCTGGTCGAAGGGCAGGGCAATTTCGGCAATATCGACGGTGATAATGCGGCCGCCTACCGTTATACCGAGGCGCGGCTGACCAAGACCGCGCTGCGGCTGATGGACGGGCTTGATGAAGGAACGGTCGACTTCATCCCGACCTATAATGGCGAGGAACAGGAGCCGGAGATATTCCCCGGCCTGTTTCCAAATATCCTGGCCAACGGGGCCAGCGGGATCGCGGTCGGCATGGCCACGAATATCCCCAGCCACAATGTCTCCGAAGTGGTCGATGCAACGCTCGAACTGATCGATAATCCGCACGTCGAACATGCGAGGCTGATGGAATTATTCCAGGGGCCGGACTTCGCCACTGGCGGATTGATTGTCGACAGCCCGGAAGCGATTTCCAACGCTTATGAAACCGGGCGCGGCAGTTTCCGTGTCCGTGGCCGATTTCATGCCGCAGAAGCCGAGAAAGCAGCCGACAGGGATGCCGGTATCGAGCGGCTCGGCAGCGGCCAGTGGCAGCTCGTCATCTCCGAAATTCCTTACCAGGTGGCCAAGGGCAAGCTGATCGAACAGATCGCTGCTGCCATTGGCGACAAGAAGCTGCCGATCCTCGAAGATGTTCGCGACGAAAGCGATGAGGCGATCCGTATCGTCCTCATTCCGCGCAGCCGCAATGTCGACCCCGAGCTGCTCAAGGAATCGATCTACAAGCTGACCGACATGGAGACCCGTTTCGGGCTCAACCTGAACGTCCTCGACGCGACCCGTACCCCGATGGTGATGGGCCTCAAGGAATTGCTCGAGAACTGGGTCCGTAGCCAGATCGAAATCCTCCAGCGACGCACTCAGCATCGGCTCGACCAGATCGCGCGCCGGCTGGAACTGGTCGAAGGCTATATCATCGCCTTCCTCAACCTCGACCGGGTGATCGAGATCATCCGTTACGAGGACGAACCCAAGGTCGTGATGATGGCCGAGTTCAGCCTGACCGACCGGCAGGCCGAGGCAATCCTCAATATGCGGCTGCGGTCACTGCGCAAGCTGGAGGAAATGCAGCTGCGCCAGGAAAAGGACGATCTGCTGGCCGAGCAGGAGGACCTGGAAAAACTGCTCGGTTCGCCGGCGCGCCAACGCACGCGGCTGAAGCGCGACCTGAAGGCGCTCCAGAAGGAATACGGGCTCGACACCGCGCTCGGCGCGCGCCGGACGACGATCGCCGAAGCTGTCCCGACGGTCGAATTCAGCATGGACGCGATGATCGAGAAGGAGCCGGTCACCGTGGTGCTCAGCCAGAAGGGCTGGATCCGTGCGGCCAAGGGTCATGTCGACATGGGCAAGGATGGCTGCGGCGACTTCAAATACAAGGAAGGCGACGGACCGGCCTTCGCGGTCCATTGTCAGACAACCGACAAAGTGCTGCTGGCGGCCGACAATGGCCGCTTCTTTACCCTTGGCGCGGACAAACTGCCCGGCGCGCGCGGTTTTGGCGAACCGGTCCGCAACACGCTCGATATCGATGCCGAGGCGCAGATCGTGGCGATGGTGGTGAGCCAGCCGAAGGGGCGACTGCTGCTGGCGGCCGATACCGGCAAAGGGTTTGCCGCCGAAATGGGTGATCTGGTGGCCGAGACGCGCAAGGGCAAACAGGTGGTCAATCTCAAGGGTGGAGCCAAGCTGCGGGTAATCCGCCCGATCGAGGAGAGGCACAACCACGTCGCGGTGGTCGGCGACAACCGCAAGCTCGTCGTTTTCAACCTCGAGGAATTGCCGGTGCTGGCGCGTGGGCAGGGTGTGCAATTGCAACGCTACCGCGACGGTGGGTTGTCCGATGCCAAGACCTTCACGCTGGAAGATGGATTGAGCTGGACCATGGGCGGCAAGGGTGACCGGACCCGGACCGAAGCCGATATCTGGCAGTGGAAGGTGGCTCGCGGCGGCGCCGGACGACTGCCGCCGCAGGGTTTCCCCCGCGACAACACGCTCGACTGACGGGAATGAAGAGGGGCCGCCGACGCTAAATGCGCCGACGACCCCTCCCTGCGACCCGGAGGGCCTGCCCCTGCGTGGTGGCGCAAGGACAAAACCTCCCCGAGGCTGGACGAGGCACCGACCCGCTCTTCAAAAGGGGAAGAACAAGCGAGCCGGAGCCCCAAACTGCGATGTTTGGTATGACACTTTTATAGAGGTAGCCGCCTTAAGCGTGCCTGAAGCGAGGGCTTGGGCTGCGTTAACCAAAAGAAAAGGCCGGGCGATCCCCAGGATCGCCCGGCCCTTCACAGCCTGGATATCGCTTGGCTTAGCTCGCGGCTTGGGCCTGGGCGAGCAGGTTGTCGATCTGTTCGGCGGTCATGCGAGCGGCAAGGGTGCCTTCCTCGTTGACCATGAACCAGTCGCGCTTGAAGGTGACCGGCCCGACTTCGAGGCCGAGGACGATGTTGTCGCCATCGATGCTGTTGACTGTGCCAAGCGGCGGTTTGTCGAAAGTTACTACATCGGCTCCGGC